>CANEWV010000144.1 GCA_947442905.1 Chitinophagaceae bacterium
AATGCTTGCAAGCTTAATAAGTTATACGTTTTGCCTACGGCTCAAAAAACTGGCGCAGGAAAAGCATTGTTACATAAGGCCATTGAATATGCAACAGCGCTTGATGCTAACTGTTTGTATTTGCAAGTAAACAAGCAAAACAATGCACAGCAATTTTATAGTAAGCATGGATTTACCATTAGAGAAGCCGCTGTTTTAGAAATTGGTGGCGGCTATATTATGGACGACTATATTATGGAATTAAAGCTCAACAATTAATATACTAGCACGTGGGTTTGCTTGATAATACCCATTACAAATACGCTTTGCACGTGTCCAATATTATCGGCCTCACTTAATTTGTTCACGTGAAAATTATAGTAGTCATCCATGTTTTCGGCAACTACTTTTAGCATAAAATCAAATTCGCCCGAAATATTATAACACTCAATCACCTCATTCATTTCTAGAATGCTTTTGATAAACCTGGCACCCGCATTTTTGTTGTGCTGCTTAAGGGATACGTAACAAATAACGGTAAGGCCCTTTTTAACTTTATTGGGGTCAACAAGTGTTGCATATTGCTTAATGACGCCTTCCTCCTCTAGCCTTTTAATGCGCTCATGAACTGGTGTGGTACTTAAACCTACTTTATCAGCTATTTCTTTGACCGTAACCCGGGCATTGGCCTGCAAAAGTTTTAAAATGGCTAAATCTTTGTTATCCAATCCGCTAGAAATAGTGGAATCTTCTTTTTGAATGCTTTTTTGTTGCATAAAATGATGTTTTATTCTATTTTATTATTTAAATATATACTTTTATTCTATTTATAAATATAATTTTAGTATTAAATACTATAATTATACCTTTGCACTTCATAAATAATCTAAATAAGTAATTATGTCATCACTTTCTTCTATCGACTTTAGTTTAAAACACAAAGTAGCGGATATCAGTCTTGCAGATTGGGGCCGTAAAGAAATCAGATTAGCTGAAGCAGAAATGCCAGGTTTAATGAGTATCCGTGAAGAGTACGGACCAAGTCAACCATTAAAAGGAGCTCGTATTGCGGGTTGCTTACACATGACCATTCAAACAGCCGTTTTAATTGAAACTTTAACTGCATTAGGTGCGGAAGTAAAGTGGAGCTCTTGTAATATCTTTTCAACTCAAGATCAAGCCGCTGCCGCTATCGCTGCAACAGGTGTTGGTGTATTTGCTTGGAAAGGTCAAACAGTTGAAGAAGGTGACTGGTGTATCGAACAAACATTATTTTTTGGTTCAGAAGATCGTCCATTAAATATGATACTTGATGACGGTGGTGATTTAACCAATATGGTACTTGATAAATACCCTCAATTTGTTAGCGGTATTAAAGGTTTAAGTGAAGAAACAACTACAGGTGTACACCGTTTATACGAGCGTATGGCTAAAGGAACTTTACCAATGCCTGCAATCAACGTTAACGATTCAGTTACAAAATCTAAATTTGATAATAAATACGGTTGTCAAGAATCATTGGTAGATGCGATCCGTCGTGCTACTGATGTTATGATGGCTGGAAAGGTTGCTGTTGTTGGTTCTTACGGTGACGTAGGTAAAGGTTCTGCAGCTTCTTTACGTGGTGCTGGTTGCCGTGTAATTGTTACAGAAATCGATCCAATATGTGCTTTGCAAGCAGCTATGGACGGTTATGAAGTGAAGCGTATGATTGACGCGGTTAAAGAAGCTGACATTGTTGTTACTGCTTCTGGTTGTCGCGACCTCATCAACGAAAAACATTTTAGAGTGATGAAAGACAAAGCGATCGTTTGTAATATTGGTCACTTTGATATTGAAATTGATATGGCTTGGTTAAATACAAACTATGGTCATACAAAAGATACCATTAAGCCTCAAGTAGACCTTTACAATATTGATGGTAAAGATGTAATTGTACTTGCAGAAGGTAGACTTGTAAACTTAGGTTGTGCTACAGGTCACCCATCATTTGTGATGAGTAACTCTTTCTCTAACCAAACACTTGCTCAAATAGAATTATGGACAAACCATAAGAACTATGAAAACAAAGTGTACGTTTTACCTAAACATTTAGATGAGAAGGTTGCGCGTTTACACCTTGCAAAAGTAGGTGCTCAATTAGATGAGTTAACTGCTGAACAAGCTGCTTACTTAGGTATTCCACAGCATGGTCCATTTAAGTCTGATTCTTACAGATATTAATAGTTCCCCCGGATTTAAAAAATGCCCGACCTTTATGGTTGGGCATTTGTATTTTAGCCCCAATTCGAAATGAAACTTTGTATTTGTCGCTTCTTATTATTTGTTTGCCTCCTTATATTATTAAGTGAACAAACCTATGCACAAGAAGATACAAGTATGCATACCCTTCGAGATTCTACATTTATACTACGCAGCAAAAAAGGTATGCTTAAAAAATTAGGTGATGCCATTTGGATAGACGCGCCTCAATTTGAAGTTCAAAATAGCAACAGCGTTATAAAAAACGAATTCCCATTTGCAAAGTTTAAAGGTAAAATTATCAATCAAATTCAGGTAAACAGCGTTCCCTATGAAATACCTTTTGATGATACCATGCCATCCAGTAAAAAAATTAAACGAGCTGTAGAAGAAGCGCTTTATAATAGTACGAGTAATAAAACAATGCTCAAAAATTTATTTTTCACAATCGGCGATACGTTGTATCCATACCTCATAGCGGATAATGAAAAGTTCTTAAGAGAAATTGCTTTTATTCAAGATGCTAGAATTATTGCATCCATAGATCCTACCGACACTAGTGGTGTAATCATGAATATTCAGTGGAAAGATATTTTCCCTTTTGGCGGTAGCGCTAACATTGGAAGTTTACAATCTTTTAATGCAGAAATAAACCACAACAATTTACTAGGACTGGGTGATAAAATTCAAATCAATGCACTTTACGATTTAGACAGAAGACCACTTGCAGCAACCGGATTTGAATATATCAAACGAAACGTAATGGGGTCATTCTTAAACCTTACCATTGGTTACGATAAAATTAAACCCGCATTTAATAGTGGCAGAAGAGAAGAATATGCGCGGTACATAAAAGGAGATTTACCCCTTGTGAGTCCCTATCATAGTTTTACGGGTGGCTTTGAATTTGGAAAATACGAATCTAACAATACCTATACTACAAGACTTCCGTATCAACAAGTTTACAAATACGCTTATGGTATTATGGACGGTTGGATGGGTATTAATATTGGCGCGGGACTTAGAATCAAAGACAATTTACAAACGAGACTTAGAAAGTTTATAAGTTTTAGAGCTATGTCCAAAAGATTTAGCGAGATACCTGATACCGCAAATATCAAATACAACATACAATATAGCAATATCGATGCAGGGCTTATAGCATTCAATATTTTCAAACAAGAATATTACCACACTAGTTTTATTTATGGATTTGGTCGAAACGAAGACGTTCCAGAAGGATATAGTTTTTCGGTGGTAAGTGGCTTAACACAGCGAAACTCGCGCACAAGGCCTTATATGGGTATCGATTATGAAAGAGACTATTTTACCGATCAAAAAAATTACACCAATTTTATTATGAAACTAGGTGGGTATTTACACAATGACTCCTTAGAAGATATTAGCTTTTTAAGCGCAGTCAATTATTTTACGGTGCTCAAAAAATTATCCAATCCAAAATGGTCAAAAAGAAATTTTGTTCAAATTAGTGCTACCCAACAATTAAATACCATTTTAAACGAGCCGCTTTATTTACGCAGCGAATATGGTATTCCAACATTTAAAAATGACAATATTCAAGCAGCAACAAGGGTGTCATGTAATATCGAGTCTGTGTATTATAACAAGGTAAAATACTATGGATTTAGCTTTGCTCCTTTTATTTTTGTAAATAGCAGTTATATTAAATTAATTGGTGAAGACCTTCAAAAAGGGAGTATATACACCGCTCTTGGACTAGGTTGTAGAACCCGAAATGAAAATTTAGTATTTGGAACCATTGAGCTTAAAGCCTACTATTATCCACGTACTATTTCAAATATGACACCACTTAATGTAAGCCTCACAACAGGCCTAAAATTTAGATATAATAGTCAGCTTATTCGCAGACCCGATTTTGTCCAACTGAACTAAATAATTGATAAAATCGACAACCTTTACAAAGGAGATTTGTTATAAGAACAATAACCCAATCACTATGGTTCAAGCTTATAATTTTTTAGCCAGCTGGCAACTTTTTCCTGAAAAGTGTTCATTTGAACATGGCCTTGCTCCTAAAAGTGGAAATTATAAAATTGAAAGCATCAATAATGGACATGCTTTGCTCATTAGTAGCAACTGGGTAAGCATCGAAAACGAAGCTTTTTATACCCAGCACGAAGTAGTACCCGATGCCACATTAAGGGCTTTCGAAAACCAAATATTAGCTGACAGTATTTTATCAGAAATACCCAATGCTTCCACCCTAGTTACCCGTTTTGTAAAAGAAGAAATAACAGTACTAGATGTTACGCATGAAATACTAGCCAATGGTTATTTAAAAATTACCCAAAAAGGAACCACTCCAAGTGGAGATGCTTTTACAAATACTGAAATCTACCACAAACAATTAAGTGTAATGCCATATGCTGCATCGGCGGCTGGTGTTGCTATTAGACCCACCAAAGAAGGTGTTATCAAACACAAAGCTTTATGGGCCATGGAAGAGCAAACCAATATGCAGCTAGATCAAATCAAGCAACAAATTGAGTTACTTGCCAAGCAAGCACAAGAAATTAGAAAGCGCAAAGAATTAAGTTTAATGATTTACGAAGCCAAGCTTGGGTTTAAACCTCAAATTGGACATACCTATCATTTATATGAGAAAAATGATGGCAACCATATGTTGTCACTTGTTTCCCCTCAGGAATGGGGCGGTCATGGTCCTTTCAAACAATTTATTTCGAGCGTCAGGTTACTAGCAGATCATACCTGGGTAGAACTTAGCGAATAAAGACTTCCGCCTTTTTCAAACAAGCGGTCTACGTGTTTTTCTACGGCTTCATCTTTTATTAAAACAGGCGCATGATGTGGCTTAATTCTTGCATCAATAACAAGTGGTCCTTTACATCCCCAATGTTTATTTTGCGTAAAAGATCCAATGCCATACATATCATGAGATGGATTACTTCTGGTATACGTAACCCATAAATAATTATTTAGGCTTGCTGCTGTAAAATTTGCATCATCACATACAACAATAATTGCTACACCTTCTAAAGGAGCACCTGACAACTGTGCATCTAATGCATTCATTTGACTAGCAGCTTCCGCGGCATTAGCATACGCTGGAGCAG
>CANEWV010000145.1 GCA_947442905.1 Chitinophagaceae bacterium
TATGGCACTACGCGCTGATATGGACGCGCTTCCCATTCAAGAAGAAAATGACGTGCCCTACAAATCAACGGTACCAGGCGTTATGCACGCTTGTGGTCATGACGTTCATACCTCTATTTTGCTTGGTGCTGCAAAGATTTTGCTCGCAACAAAAGATAGTTGGGAAGGTACTGTAAAATTATTTTTCCAACCCGGTGAAGAAAAAAATCCGGGTGGTGCGAGTTATATGATTAGAGATGGCGCGCTTCAAAATCCAGCACCCGAAGCAATTGTTGCGCTCCATGTGCATCCAGGACTTGAGACGGGTAAGTTAAGTTTTAGAAAAGGCCGTGTGATGGCAAGTGCCGATGAAATTTATATGACCATTAAAGGTCCGGGAGGTCACGCAGCATCTCCGCATTTAGCACCTGATACTATTTTAATTGCATCACACGTTATTATTAGTTTACAACAAATTATTTCACGCAACAGAAATCCTGTTTCACCATCTGTACTTTCTATATGCTCGGTGCAAGGCGGTAATACTACTAACGTAATTCCTTCAGAAGTAAAACTGATGGGAACTTTTAGAGCCATGGATGAAACCTGGCGCTATAAGGCACATGAATTAATTACCAAAACTGCAAAAGGTGTTGCCGAATCGATGGGCGCCACTATTGACGTGCTTATTGATGTTGGTTACCCAACCGTAGACAACGATCCTGCATTTACCGAAACAGCATGGAAATTAGCAGATGATTTTATGGGTGCCCAAAATGTTTTAGAAACAGAAATGCGTATGGGTGCCGAAGATTTTGGTTACTACACCCAGCAAATTCCGGGTTGCTTTTTTAGACTAGGTGTGCGTGATGAGGCTGCTGGCATTATACATAATGTACATACCCCGCACTTTAATGTTGATGAAAATGCCATTGAAATAGGCATGGGTATGATGGCCTGGCTTGGCACAACCGCTCATATATAGGGTTTTACGTATTTTAGGCAAACAAGTGTTAGCCTTTAATAATTAATGGTAAATTTGTAATTCGAACAAAACAATACAGATGGCAAAAAACAATGACCTCCGCAGAGAACAAGCCCTCGAATACCACGCTAGTGGAAGACCGGGTAAGATAGAGGTAGTGCCTACAAAAGAGGCTAAAACCCAGCGAGATTTGTCGCTTGCATATAGCCCAGGGGTTGCAGAGCCTTGTAAAGAAATTCATGAAAACATTGAAGAGGTATATAAATACACAGCTAAAGGAAATTTAGTAGCTGTAATTACCAACGGAACCGCAGTACTCGGGCTTGGTGATATTGGTCCAGAAGCTAGTAAGCCGGTTATGGAAGGTAAGGGTGTACTCTTTAAAATATTTGCAGACATTGACGTTTTTGATATTGAAATCAACGAGAAGGATCCCGAAAAGTTTGTTCAAATTGTAAAAGCATTGGAGCCAACATTTGGTGGCATCAATTTAGAAGATATTAAAGCGCCCGAATGTTTTTACATCGAGCAGCAGCTAAAAGAGCAAATGAAAATTCCGGTAATGCACGATGATCAGCACGGAACCGCAATCATTAGCGGCGCGGCACTTTTAAATGCATTGGAACTTCAAAAAAAGAAAATAGACCGTGTACGTTTTGTAGTGAACGGTGCTGGCGCAGCTGCTATGGCTTGTGTACAGTTGTATGTGGCACTCGGCGCGCGTTACGAAAACTTTATCATGTTTGATAAAGATGGCGTTTTGCACGAAGGCCGTACCGATTTAGACGCAACCCGTAAAAAGTTTGCTGTAAAAAAATCTGATAGCACCCTTGTAAAAGCGATGCGTGATGCGGATGTTTTTTTAGGTTTAAGTATAGGTGGTGTAGTAACACAGGAAATGGTAAAATCGATGGCCAAAAATCCAATTGTTTTTGCCATGGCCAATCCGGATCCTGAAATCTCTTACGAAGATGCAACAGCAGTGCGTAAAGATATTATCATGGCAACGGGCCGTACCGATTATCCAAACCAAGTAAACAATGTATTAGGCTTCCCTTATATTTTTAGAGGTGCACTAGATGTGCGCGCTACAAAAATTAATGAAGCCATGAAACTGGCAGCTGTAAAGGCTTTAGCAGAACTTGCTAAAACAGCAGTACCTGATATTGTAAACCTAGCGTATAACCAAAGCAGTATGAGTTTTGGTCCTGAGTATATTATTCCAAAACCACTAGACCCTCGTTTACTTTCTACGGTAGCGCCTGCGGTTGCTAAAGCGGCTGTAGAGTCTGGCGTAGCACAAAAGCCTATTCAAAACTGGGATGCATATACGCTACAATTAAATAAGCGTTTAGGACTCGACAACCAACTCATACGTGTTATTGGTAACAAAGCTAGACGTGATCCTAAGCGTTTAGTATTTGCAGAAGCAGACAATCAAAAAGTTTTAAAAGCAGCAAGCATTATTTATGATGATGGTATTGCTTATCCAATATTACTTGGTGATCCAATCAAAATAAAAGCGATTGCCGAAGAGCATAATATTGATCTTACAGATATTCCTATTATTGATTCACGCAGTGATGAACAAGAAGCTAAGCGCGAATTTTATGGTGAGTTGTTCTTTAAGAAACGTCAGCGTAAAGGATTTAACCATTACGAGAGCATTAAAATAATGAAAGACCGCAACCATTTTGGTTGTATGATGGTTGAAACCGGTGATGCCGACGCAATGCTTTCTGGACTCACTAAAAATTATGCCGAAGCCATTAGACCGGCGCTTCAAATTATTGGTACCGAAGAAGGCGTTAAAAAAATTGCCGGCATGTATTTATTATTAACCAAACGCGGCCCTATATTTTTAGCGGACACAACGGTTAATTTTAATCCAAATGCTGAGGAGTTAGCTGACATTGCCATGATGGTTGCTAAAGAAGTAAGAAACTTTAACATCACACCACGCATTGCCATGTTAAGTTATAGCAACTTTGGTAGTTCAGATTCACCAGAAGCAAAAATAGTTGCAGAAGCAACGCGCATTTTAAAACAGCGCAATCCGTCATTAATTGTGGATGGTGAAATGCAGGCAAGTATGGCTTTCAATAAAGAAATATTAAAAGACAATTACGGCTTTAGTGATTTAGTGGACGAAGACGTTAACGTACTTATATTCCCTAATTTAACTTCAGGTAACGTTGCTTATAATTTATTAAAAGAAATTGGTGGCGCAGATGCGATTGGTCCAATTTTATTAGGTCTTAAAAAGCCTGTACACGTACTTCAATTAGGAAGCTCTGTAAGAAGCATCATTAATATGGCACTTGTAGCTGTAGTGGATGCGCAATTAAAATCACGTATTGATACAGATGACGCCGTTCAGCGCAGTAGCTGGTGGAAGCGCCTCAAAAAGAAAAACAAATAGTTACCTTATTCTAGTATATGAATTTAATTACGCATTTCGGGAATTATTTGCTCATGTTAAAAGGCATGTTTACAAAGCCCGAAAACCTGCGTATGTATTGGAAGGAGTTTGTGCATCAAGCAGTAGAAATTGGCATCGGCTCATTACCCATTGTTGTTATTATTTCTGTTTTTTTAGGTGCGGTTACAACCGTGCAAACAACCTATCAGTTGGTAAGCCCACTTGTGCCGCTTTCTACCATTGCTCAAATTGTGCGTGATGGTTTATTACTTGAATTATCGCCAACCGTTGTATGTATTGTACTTGCTGGTGTGGCGGGCAGTAAAATAGCCAGTGAACTGGGTAACATGCGTGTGAGTGAACAAATTGATGCACTGGAAATTATGGGTATCAATACCAAAAGTTATTTGATACTACCTAAAATTATCGCATCCATGCTCGTGATACCTTGCCTCATAACACTTTCTGTGGCACTTGGTATTTGGGGCGGTCGTTTGGCAGGACATTACACCGGTTTAATTTCTACAGACATTTATGATGCAGGCCTGCGCGAAAATTTAAATACTTTTTATATCAATTTTGCTCTTTATAAAGCCTACACATTTGCATTTATTATTAGTACCATTTCTGCGTATTATGGTTATTATGTAAAAGGCGGTGCATTAGAAATTGGTAGAGCAAGTACCAGTGCCGTTGTGGTAAGTTGCATTTTAATTTTAATTTCCGATTACATATTGGCATTACTTCTTTTAGGTTAAACTCGTTTTTTATGACACCTAATTTTACTGCGTTTCGCGCATTAATTATGCATCCAGTTAAATTCTGGTTGTATATGCTGGTTAAGCTTCCTTTGGGATTTTTAGCGGGCCTTAAACTCATTCAACTAGAACCTGGCCAGGCTGCAGTACAAGTAAAGTACAAGTGGCTTACACAAAACCCATTTGGGTCTATGTATTTTGCCGTCTTATCAATGGCCGCCGAATTTAGCAGTGGTATTTTATGTCTCGCTAATATTTATAAATCTGACCCAGCCATTAGTATGCTAGTGGTAAAAATGGAATCACATTTTTATAAAAAAGCGGTGGGTGTTATCACATTTACTTGTTCGGATGGCGACGCCATTATTGATATTGTTAAAACAGCTAAAGAAACAGGAGAAGGTGTTACGCTTGTAAGTAAATCTACTGGCGTAAATCAGAACGGCGAAGTTGTTGCCGAATTTTTTATTACATGGAGTCTTAAAGCAAAGGCATCCAAAAGTCTCAAATCAAAATAGTTTACATGAAAATTTCCTTCCACGGAGCAGCGCAAACAGTTACGGGTTCAAAACATTTAATTACTCTCAAAAGTGGGTTTAAAATCTTACTTGACTGTGGGATGTTTCAGGGAATGGGCAGAGATACGCAAGTAATGAATAGTACCCTTGGGTTTGAAGCAGCTAGCGTAGATATTTTAGTGTTATCACATGCGCATATTGATCATTCGGGTCTCATACCTAAACTATATAAAGATGGGTTTAGAGGAAAGATATTTGCAACGCCAGCTACCAAAGATTTAGCAGCTGTTTTACTTGAAGACTCTGCTGTTATACAAAGAGACGATACAAAATTTATTAATAAACGAAGGGCCAAGCAAGGGCTTCCTCCGTTTGAGGCTTTATATGATTTAGAAGACGCTGCCGAAGCGCTCACTTTATTTGAAGTTGCCGCCTACGACAAATGGACAAGCATTGCGCCTGGCGTAGAGCTTTTATTTACTGATGCTGGTCATATTATTGGCAGTGCATCGGTGCATTTAAAAATTACTGAAAATGGCGAAACCAAGCAGCTTAGTTTTAGTGGCGACATTGGTCGATACAACGATGCTATTTTAAGAGCGCCTGCTGTTTTTCCGCAAGCTAATTATATTATTATCGAAAGCACGTATGGCAATAAGCTACACGA
>CANEWV010000146.1 GCA_947442905.1 Chitinophagaceae bacterium
CCGCTCTTATGGTGAATTTATTTCGGGAGGTAAACCAACAGTGCCTGTTTTAAATGATCATTTCTGCAAAGACTTTCAACCTTATAATTTAAATATCCCTGACACCCTCAGGTTTAAAAGATGGCAAAAAGATTTTGATTCTTTACTTGCATTAGGTCAAGTGCCAAAATTTAATACCGTTCGTTTTGGAAATGACCACACAGAAGGAACAAGAATTGGAAGACCTACACCCTATGCACACGTTGCCGATAACGATTTAGCAGTGGGTTTATTTTTAGAACATTTGGCAAAGAGCCCTATCTGGAATGAATCGGCGGTATTTGTATTAGAGGACGATGCTCAAAATGGCGCAGATCATATAGATGCACATAGAAGTCCGGCATATGTATTTGGTGGATTTGTAAAAAGAAATTTCATAGACCATACCCCTTATTCTACCAGTGGCATGCTTCGTACCATGGAACTTATTTTAGGCCTTCCTCCAATGTCGCAATATGATGCAGCTGCAACACCTTTATGGCGCTGCTTTTCAAATACGCCTACCCCGTTTAATTACAAAGCTATTTTACCTTCTTATAATTTATTAGAAAAAAATACGGCTTACAACGAGTGGCAAAAGAGATCAGAAAAATTAAATTTTGCAAAAGAAGATTCTAACAACGATCTAGAATTTAGTAAAATATTATGGCATGCCATTAAGGGAAATGATATTCCGTTCCCTACTCCACGCCGTGCCGCATTTATTATTCCATCAGCGTCAGACAAAGACGACGATTAATTAAAATACTATGCATAAAAGAACTTTTTTAAAAGGGCTCACCCTAGCCGGCATGTCACTCCCATTTACTAAATTTTCGGCGGAGGCGCATATTGCCAAATACCAACACTTGCCATTACATCAAATTGCTGCCGATGAAGATTTTTGGGCAGCACTAAGGGCCGATTATGTGTTACAAGAAAAATATATCAATTTAGAAAGTGGGTATTATAATATTTTACCTCAAAAATTACTGAACAAATACATTGAGCATATTAAATACGTGAACAGTTTAGGGGCGTATTATATGAGGACCTTGCAGTATGAAAATAAAAAAAGAGTAGCCGCAAAACTTGCTACACTTGCAGGTTGCGACCCATCTGAAATTGTTATTACACGCAATACCACCGAATCATTAGATACCATCATTGCGGGCTTTAAATGGCAGGCTGGCGACGAGGCCATTATGGCCGTGCAAGACTATGGCGCTATGCTGGATATGTTTAGAGAAGTTGCAGCCAGACATGGAGTGGTTAATAAAATACTCTCGGTACCCGTTAACCCGGGTTCCGACGAAGAAGTTGTAGCACTTTATAAAAATGCTATTACCCCAAAAACTAAACTGCTACTCGTATCGCACGTTATTAATATTTCTGGACAGGTAATGCCTATTCGAAAAATTTGTGACATGGCCCACGAGCATGGTGTAAAAGTACTCGTAGATGGTGCGCACGCTTTTGCGCAACTCGTATATACCATACCAGATCTACATTGTGATTTTTACGGCGCTAGTTTACACAAATGGTTATCGAGCCCTCTGGGTGCCGGTATATTATATATAAGCAAAGAAAATCAGGATGCAGCGTGGCCTTTAATTGGACCTTCAAAATCTGAAGAAGTAGGCATTGCTAAATTTAACCACACGGGTACCCACCCTGTTGCCACCGATTTAACCATCGAAGATTCGATAGAACATTATACACTTATTGGCCCAGCGCGCAAACAGGCTCGTCTTAAATTTTTACAACAATATTGGACTAAACAAATTATGGATATGCCTGGCGTTGTGTACAACACCCCAAAACAGGATACTCGAATTCGTGCGATTGCCAATGTAGGGATTAAGGGCATGCCTCCTGCTACACTTGCTAAAACACTTTTTGAAAAGTACAAGATTTACACGGTAGGTATTGACACTGGTAATGTGGTGGGATGTAGAATCACCCCCAATGTGTTTACCACTACAAATGAGTTGGACCAGCTTGTTGCTGCCATTAAAGAACTCGCTATTGCGGCTGAGTAAGGTTTATTTTTCGGTGGGGTTTCTTTTACCAGCCATCAGCTTTTCTACAGCAGTTTCTAAACGGATTTGTCTAGTCTCTGCTTTTTTAGCACCCTGAATCCAACTTAGGTATTCTTTTTGGTTGCTAATAGATAAAGAGGTGAAAAACTCTTTAGCTTCTTCGTGGTTGGTAAAAATTCTTTCCAAATCGACAGGTAAGGCAATCAAGCGCTTTTCAAAACCTGAACCGCTTTTAAGCTCGAGGCTTTTAACGTCAGAAAAACTGCGGTCTTTATTTGGGATTTGATCTGTTTTTTGGAAACGAATGGCACTCCATACGTGATCGAGTGTTACTTGACGTACCGACTCGTAATCGTTTTTAGTAAGCACTTCCCAACTAGACTCTCTATTGAGGTCACTCACAATTTTACTAGTGGTTTTAGGGTAAGCGATCCATAATTTGGTTTCAGGCGTAATAGCTGGGAAAACCTCTTTTAGGATATTATTAAGCTGCTGCTGGCTAAGTGCAAATACCAATGCAAAATCTAATTTCTTAGTTCTTATTAATGGCGTTACGTTTTTAGCGAAGTTTACTTTTACAAATTGCTTTTCTACAGAAGAAGGAAGCCCTTGAATCAGGATATTCTTTTCGTCTTTTAATTGAAGCTTTTCTAACAGCGGCTGATTGGACATACCTAAAAAATTAGGGATTAACTAAAAAGAGTGCGAAGGTACAAAAAATATAGGGTATTTAACGAAGAAATGTAGCAAACTAGGCCTTATCGCCTGATTTTCTTTGCTTTCGGCGGTCTCGGTGACGTAAAATTGGAACCTTACTTTCGGTACCATTGATGATTCGGCCAATGTTTTTTTGGTGGGTTAATACCACCATGAGGGCTACCATCACCGCAAAAATTCGGTACAAGGTTTCTTGTTCCTTAAATACAAATAGTATAAATACCATAAATGCGATCCCGGCAAGCATAGAACTTAGGGATACAAATCTGGTTAAAAAAAGTACAATTAAAAATACACCAATGCAACAGGCCGCTACAATAGGCTGAATGGCAACGGCCATACCTAGTAGCGTAGCCACCCCTTTCCCACCCTTAAAATTGGCCCATATAGGAAAGATATGACCAATAATGGAAGCCATACCTAAACCCAGCATAAAGTTGGTACGGTGTAACTCATTGGTTAAATAATGAGGAAGTAATAAATAAAGTGAAGTTGCAACCACGCCTTTAATAACATCTACGAGCATTACAAAGCTGCCCCATTTAGAACCTAATACTCTAAAAGTATTGGTAGCACCGGCGTTTCCGCTACCATATTCTCTAATATCTATGCCAAAAAAATACTTGCTAACCCAAACAGCTGTTGGAATAGAACCTATCAGGTAAGCTAATATTATGAGCAAAAATTCATTCATCACTGTACATTTTAAGTTGAGTTCTAGAACGATTATTTTTAAAATTAATGATTAATTAATAAACCGTTGAATAACGTCTAACGTTTGAGCCACTATGTTTAAACACTGTAATGCAGCGCAATCCAGTTATTTCTTGTCCTCGTTTCTTGGTGTTTCCAGCCAAGAGCCGCACAAGCAGCTTCAATTTCAGGTTCATCTTCTATGAGTAAGCCACTGAGTAAAACAACACCCCCTGGCACTGTCGCTTCTGCCAAAAAGGCTAAGTTGTCAAGTATAATATTCTTGTTAATATTGGCAATAATGATATTAAACTTTTTATTTAAGTTAGCATCATTAACCTTTTCTATTTCAATGGATTGTGTGTTATTAACTATAATATTTTCTGAAGCGTTTTCGATACACCAATCGTCATTATCCACCCCTAAAACATAGCTAGCACCAAGCTTATGCGCAAGTATCGCAAGCAGTCCTGTACCCGTTCCAAAGTCAAAAACGGACTGACCTTTAAAGTTTATCCCCCGCATCAGCTGCATCACCGAATACGTGGTACCGTGGTGACCCGTACCAAAACTCATTTTAGGCGTGATAACAATATCATGCTCCACCTGATTATTAAAAGGCTCATGAAAATTTGCACGGACCCCAACAAAATCATCCACCAGCACCGGTTCAAAATTGGATTCCCAGAGCGCGTTCCAGTTTTGCTTATCAATGGCATTGCTGCTATAGGTAGCGCCATGCTGGGCTGCCAAATCCGCTAACCCAGCCGTCACCTCCATATCAAACTTAGCCGAATCTATATAGCTAAAAAGGCCAGTTTCTGTTTCTTCAAAGCCATCAAAACCCAAAACCGCTAACTCTGCAATCATCATATCCTTAACGGCTTCATCCGTAACTTCTATAGAAACCTGTATGGTTGTACTCATATTATCCTATTATTTACAAGGGGCTAAAAATAAAAAGGCCCGTTTTTAAAACGGGCCTTTGAATCTATTATTGTACATACCTAAAGCTTATTCAGCTCCTGGTCTTGGTATTAAGGCCTTGTGGCTTAACTTAAATTTACCTGTTTTAGGATCTAAGCCTACCAACTTAACTTTCACCATGTCACCTTCATTAAAGATGCCATCCATGGTTTCTAGGCGCGACCAGCTAATTTCAGAGATATGCAATAAACCTTGTTTGCCAGGCATGAATTCGATAAATGCACCAAATTCTTTAATGCCTTTAACAGGACCTTCATACACATCACCTACTTCAGGAACAGCAGTGATACCTTTTACCCATGCTAATGCTTTTTCTAGACCTGCTTTTTCAGAACAGAAAATGCTTACATGACCGGTGTTACCAACTTCTTCAATATTGATAGTGGTACCTGTTTCACGTTGAATTTCTTGAATCACTTTACCACCTGGTCCGATTACAGCACCGATAAATTCTTTATCGATTACTAGTTTAACCATGCGAGGCGCATGTGGCTTCACTTCTGGTCTGTGCGCTGGCATACATTCGTACATCGCATCTAAGATATGTAAACGACCTGTACGCGCTTGAGCCAAAGCTTCACGCATAATGTCCATACTTAAACCGTCTACTTTAATATCCATTTGCACGCCACAAATACCATCACGAGTACCTGTAACTTTAAAGTCCATATCACCTAAATGATCTTCATCACCTAAGATATCTGTTAAGATCGCGTATTTACCATCTTCTCTAGAAATTAAGCCCATTGCAACACCACTCACGTGCTTAGGTACAGGAACACCCGCATCCATAAGCGCCAATGAACCCGCACAAACAGTTGCCATTGAAGAC
>CANEWV010000147.1 GCA_947442905.1 Chitinophagaceae bacterium
ATGCCAAATATCTACACCGAATTTGGTAGCTATACCGTAGGTGAAAGTATGGCACACATTTACAGTGTACTCGCCGAAAAAAATCAGAACGATAGAGAGTGCTGGTATATGATTGATTCATCTTTCATTACAACACTTCCAGATACCTGGGGTATTGGAGAAAAGTTTTTGATGCTACCCGTAAATAAATGGGATAATGAATACCACCGCGTTGTACTAGGAGGTATTACCTGCGATAGTCATGATTATTACGACTCCGAAGAACATATCAACGAAGTGTTTTTACCCAAACTTAAAACCCAAGATCCTAAAGATCAAGAATCCAATAAAGAACCACTCTATGTAGGATTTTTCCATACGGGTGCTTATCAAGATCAAATTAGTGGCTATGGTGGTATCAAGCACTGCTTAATTCCTTCTCCTAAACACGTGATTGTAGAAAGGGATAAAAGTGGTAAACTAATTGAATGGGTATATGCAAAAGAGCAAACCGCTCAATCGATGCTTAAAATTTTAGGCTACCTCCGTTAAACGCATCAAAAACACTGCGTATAGTAGGGTAGGTTTGAGCTAGGTATTGTGGTAAGTTTTCCATAACTACCCACTCAATCTTTTCAATGTCTTCTTCGGTTTGCGGAATCAGTGTTTCTGCGTCCAAAGCATTCGCATTCATGCTGTACCAATGGGTTTCCTTTACTACATCCTTTTGTAACCATGTATCAAAATAGGCATGTGTGGTTATGCAAATAAAAGGGCCCATGCTGAGTGTTTGTAACCCGGTTTCTTCTTGCACTTCTCTTAGGGCACATTCAGGAATAGATTCTCCGTTATCAAGCTTTCCTTTGGGTAAATCCCAAAAGCCACGCCTAAACATGAGCAAAAATGCCCCCTCGTTGTTTTGAACAAGTCCTCCAGCTGCTGTAATGATAGGTAAATCCATTGTGTATCAAATGTCTACTATTTTTTGAATTGTTCATACAATTTATTCTAAAATAGATCCTAAATTTGAAGCATGACAAACGAGATAGCCGTTGCAGAAAAGTTACTACAAGTAGCCGCCGTAAAATTAAGTCCAAACGATCCATTTACTTGGGCAAGTGGATGGAAGAGTCCAATTTATTGTGATAATAGAAAAGTACTTTCTTTCCCATATGTAAGAGACTTTATAAAAAGTGAAATGTGCAATGTCATCTTCGAAAAATTTGGCGAAGCCGACACATTAGCAGGTGTAGCAACAGCAGGTATTCCATGGGGTGCCATGGCTGCAGATCAATTAAAACTGCCTTATATATACGTAAGACCCAAACCAAAAGAACATGGTTTAGGCAATCAAATTGAAGGTGCATTTACCCCTGGTCAAAAAGTGCTGGTGATAGAAGATTTAATTTCTACAGGCAAAAGCTCTTTACAAGTTGTAGACGTATTAAGAGCTGCTGGAGCTGAAGTAGTAGGTATGGTTGCCATATTTACGTATGATTTTGCACAAGCATCAGAAGCTTTTGCAGCTGCAAATGTTCCATTTGTTTGTTTAACCAATTATCCTTCTTTGATTTCTCTTGCTGTAGAAAAAGGCTATGTGACTAAAGAGCAAGAAAATATTTTATTAGATTGGAGAAATAGTCCATCTACTTGGACAGGAAAATAATGCCTATAAATATTGTCATGAAAAAGATATTTGTTGCCGTACTATTTTTAATTGTTGCCCATACTGCATCTGCTCAATCTGCAAAATCAGAATGGGTTATATTAAAATCCAACAACTTAAAATGTTGGGAATGTAAAGATGTATTGGACAAATACTTAACCAAAGAAAAAGACAATACTGAGGGTGGCATTGTTCAATGGAAAATAAATTTGCTTCAAGGTGAAGTGCGCATACAGTTTTTACCGGATCGAACCAGCGCCGACGAAGTGAGAGCAGCTGTTAACAATGCAGGTTTTGATACAGACAAAGAAAAGGCATTAGATGAAGCCTATAAAAAATTACCACCAAGCTGTAAAAGGGCTGAAGAAGGCGGTGGACCTCAATTACGCAAGCCTTGCCATGTAAAACCTTATCTATAAACTGATGGTTTGTCTAGTTTCGTAAGTGAACGGGACATCAAAAAATATAGAACCTTTTCCAATTTTAGTTTTCCCTTTAACTTTTATAAGTACCTCGTTATTCATGAGTAGTGAAAAGGCATTTTTGAAAACACCACCCATTGAAACACGCATTTGAGAGGGAAGCTCAAAATTTTGTTTCTTTGGAATTTGCATTAAGGTGTCAAGTGTGTATTTACCAAGATAACGATTATCGATATAGACCTCACAGTCTACCTGTTTTAAATCTAATCTAAAGTTATTAGGATTGTAACAAACTAGATTTAATGATAAATCAACATATTCAAATCCAAGGTTTTTAACTTTTACATTGTTGAGTCCTTTGTATTCAAACCCTTGCGGTGTAGAACAACTCAAGAAAACAACAAAGAGGGTACAATAAAATAGATAAATTCGTTTCAATTGAATTATTTTGCACAAAGATAATTGCATAGCTGATGGGAACTAATAATTCCTGTTAAAATTAATACATGCTACCATTAAGAATTGAATCTCAGTATTTTGGATCAGTACATTATATCAAGCAAATAGCTACGGCAAATAGCGCGGTAATTGATATACACGAACCATTTAAAAAAATGAGTTACCGTAATCGAACCACTATTGTAAGTGCGCAGGGGCCACTTTTGCTAACTGTACCTATACAAAATGGGAGAGACCAAAAACTACCCATTCATGAAGTAAAGATTAGTTACACTGAAAATTGGCCGAGTAAACACATAAAAGCCTTAAGTTCTTGTTATAAAAGATCTCCCTTTTTTGAATATTACGAAGATGGACTGAGGAGGCTCTTAATAACAGAATACCCATATTTACTTGATTTAAATATGCAAATTGTTGAATGGCTTAGTAAAGTGCTAAAAACAGAATTTAACATTTCAAAAACAACGGAAGCTACCAGCTATCTAGATCCCAGTTTTATAGATGTTAGAGATACTTCTAATACCCCTAACTTAAGTCAAAATATTGCAAATCAAGTATATCCACAGGTATTTTCCGATAAAATTGAATTCATACCTAATGCAAGTATTTTAGACCTTTTATTTTGCATGGGGCCTTCTGCAAATATTTATTTGAAAGACAAGCATTTATAGTGTTTTCGCATCTTATTTTTTAGTAGATTTAATGATCAAAAATTAAACCTAATTAGGAGCTAAGTGTCTAAGTGCAATATTATGAATTGTCGTTTATTCAAGTTATTTTTTATTTTAATATGTTTTTTGCTCAGCGGCGTTACATATGCTCAAGATTATTCTAATAAGGGAACTGATTTTTGGCTTGGATACGGTTACCACGTTAGTATGTTTAACAACAATACTACGGGTGGTCCACAGGAAATGATTTTGTATTTAACCTCCGATAAAAATGCAAATGTCACTGTAGAAATTCCAGGACTTGGATATACAGCTTCCTACACTGTTACAGCTAATCAAACAACTCTTTCAAATCCTTTACCAAAAACTGGGGCACAAGATGCTCGTATTAATTCAACCGGTCTATTAAAAAAGGGGATACATATAACATCAGATGTGCCCATCGTTGCCTATGCACATATTTATAATTCTAGTATTTCTGGTGCTACACTACTTTTTCCAACAAACACACTAGGTAAAGAATATTATTCTGTAAACTATACCCAGTTATCCAATGAAAATAATAATTCAAACTCCTTCTTTTTTGTTGTTGCCACCGAAGACAATACCACCATCGAAATCACACCTTCGGCAGCCAATGTTAATGGTTTAGCACCCGGTGTGGCTACTACCATCCCCATTACTTTAAATCAAGGAGATGTATATAGTGTTTTTGGAACTGTATCTGGCAGAACAGGAACCGATTTAACAGGTTCGAAAATTAGATCTATCAGTACAGCAGGCTCTGTTGGATGTAAAAAAATTGCTGTATTTTCTGGATCTGGAAAAATTAGTATTGGCGGAACTGGATCAGGCAGTGCCGATAATTTATTTGCCCAATCTTTACCTGCGGTAGCTTGGGGTAAAAAATATTTAACAGCTCCAACAGGATCACAACCCAATAACTATTACCGGGTTTGTGTTACCAATCCAAACACAGTAGTTAAATTAAACGGCACTATTATTCCAAGCACGAGACTAATCAACGGCTTTTATTATGAATTCTTTAATGGAAATTATAATGGGGTAAGTGCAACTACCAATCCAGCAATACCCAATGTAATTGAAGCTGATATTCCAGTGTTAGTGGCTCAATATTGCACCACCCAAGGTGTTGATGGAAATCCCAATGCCAACCCTGGAGGTGATCCGGAAATGATTTATTTGAGTCCAGTGGAGCAAACTATTAATTCGGTGACCTTATACTCTGCAACTCGATTTAATATTTTACAAAGTTTTATCAATGTAATCGTAAAAAAAGGTGGTGAAAATAGTTTTACGCTTGACGGTGTTTCACAAACTGCTAATTTTTTAACACATCCTGGAGATGCAAACTATAAGTATGCAATATTAAAAGTAAATGCTGGTAACCATAATTTATATTCAGATACTGGATATAACGCTATTGCCTATGGTTTTGGTAGTGCCGAAAGTTATGGATACAATGCAGGAACTAACGTTAAAGATTTTTCACAAACAGCATCTTTTCAAAATCCATTTGGTCGTATAGACTCTGCGGTTACTTGTGTTAACACACCCGTTTCATTTTCGGTACCCTTAAATTTCACCCCTAGTAGTATCAGGTGGGATTTTAGTGCTGCTAAAAACATAACGCCATCTGCCACCATTGGCCCAAATAGTAATCCAACACCAGACAGTACTAAATATATCAATGGACAAAATATTAATTACTATAGTCCAAAACAATCCTTTTCATTTACAGCATCCAATACAGCTGCTCTAAGAGATACTATTAAAATGTATACCACTTCAACAACACCCGATGGTTGTGGAAGTACCGAGCAAGTGGTTTCTATTCCTGTAAAAGTAAATGATAAACCAGCATCTAATTTTACGATCACACATGCAGGTTGTTTACAAGATTCTGTTTTTATTACAGCTCCCCCAACAAATGCAGTGCAGTGGTTATGGGATTTAGGTAATGGCACCAACCTAGTTAATTTTTCAAATTCAATAAATCCTATTAGGTATGCTGTCGCAAATAATTATACCATCAAATTAAGGGTGGTATCTGATATTGGCTGTGC
>CANEWV010000148.1 GCA_947442905.1 Chitinophagaceae bacterium
CGCGGTGGTATTCATTATCCCATTTATTGACAGGGAGCATCAAAAACTTTTCGCCAATACCCCAGGTATCAGGAAGTGTTGTTATGAAAGATGAATCAATCATATACCAGCACTCTCTATCGTTCTGATTTTTTTCGGCCAGTACACTGTAAATGTGTGCCATACTTTCACCTACGGTGTAGCTACCAAATTCGGTGTAGATATTTGGCATGGGAACCTTGGCTTTTTTACAAGCTTTTTTAATATTGCTCACAATTTCATTGATCATGAACTGGTAGTCATATTCAAATCCTAGTGAGTGTTTGATAGGGAATCCACCACCAATATTAATAGAGTCTAACTCTGGACAAATCTTTTTTAATTGACAATACAGGTTGATGATTTTATTTAATTCTGACCAGTAATAAATATCATCTTTAATCCCTTTGTTTAAAAAGATATGTAACATTTTTAATTGAAACTTATCTTCAAAACCTTCAATTTCATCTACATAAAATTCTAAAATATCTTTTGCACGAATACCAAGTCTTGAGGTGTAAAAAGGAAAGTTAGGTTCTTCCTCTGCAGCAACTCTAATACCTACTCTAAAAGGTTGTTTGGCGCCACGTTTGTAGGCCATCAACTCTTCTTTGTTGTCAAGTATTGGAATTACATTTTTAAATCCTGTATTGATGAGTTTGGTAATGCGTGATGTGTAAGACTTTTGTTTATACCCGTTACAAATGATGTAGGTGTCTTTATTGATTTTTCTGCGCTGATACAGCCTATTGATAATTTCAATGTCGTATGCGTAAGAAGTTTCTAAATGAATATTGTGCTTAAGCGCTTCTTCTACAACAAATGAAAAGTGAGAGCTTTTGGTACAATAGCAATAAAAATATTCACCCTCGTATTTATGCTTCTTAAAAGCAGCCTGAAACATATCTTTTGCCTTGTTAATTTGCATGCCAATTTTTGGCAGGTATGATAACTTTAAAGGCGTGCCATGCTTTTCAATAATCTTTTTTAGATCTAAGTCATTGAATTGTAAGTAACCATTATCATTTAAATCAAAACCTGATTGAGGAAAATGGAATGTTTGGTTTACGAGCGAGGTATAAGTATTGTTCATTTACGCGGTTGCTTTAAAATGGGTGAACGACAAACTTGAAATCATTAATATAAACGAATAAAAAAACCGAACAGTATATATACTACTCGGTTTTTTTATATTATTTTTTACAGTAAGCTACCTTATTTAACTTGGTCAACTAAAGCCTTGAAGCTAGCTGGCTCATTCATAGCAAGGTCTGCTAATACTTTACGGTTAAGTTCGATACCCTTAGTGCTTAATTTATTGATAAATTGGCTGTAGGTAAGTCCTTCTTGTCTAACCGCTGCGTTGATACGTGCAATCCATAATTGACGGTATTCACGCTTTTTAAGTTTACGACCTACATAAGCATAGGTTAAACCTTTTTCAACGATATTTTTGGCTACTGTATAAACGTTTTTACGTTTACCGTAGAACCCTTTTGCTTGCTTAAGAATTCTTTTTCTCCTAGCTCTCGATGCAACTGCATTTTTTGAACGTGGCATATTAATTTGTTTGAAAGCGCCTACCTAATGGGTAATTGCTGTTTGATAATGTTGTTTGTGAATGGTACTTCTAAAAATTAACCGGAATTAACCTTTAAGACGTAATAAACGAAGAACGAAGTCTTTGTTTGTAGAATCTACTAAACCTTTTTTGTTTAGAGCTCTTTTACGTTTTTTTGATTTTTTGGTTAAGATGTGCCTTTTAAATGGCTTTTGGAAAGTTACTTCACCACTACCAGTGACTTTGAAACGCTTCTTTGCGCTTGAGTTTGTTTTTACCTTTGGCATGTTAATAATCTTGTTAAAGATTACACCCTACTGGCGGTCTTGCACAGGCGAGACACTTGTTGAGCCATTTGGGAAATTGGGATGCAAAATTATGGATAATCTCCTATTTGAGCAACTATTTCTTTTTACCTGTTTTAGGGGTAAAAATGGCAAACATACGTTTACCTTCTAGTTTAGGCATACTTTCTAGGGTACCAGCCTCTGCTAGACGCTCAGCAAACTTAAGGAGTAGTAATTGACCTCTGTCCTGGAACATAATGGCTCTACCCTTAAATTGAACGTAAGCTTTAACCTTATTACCGTCTTTTAAGAAATTTTCGGCGTGTTTAGCCTTAAAATTAAAGTCATGATCATCGGTACTTGGGGTAAACCTAATTTCTTTGATTTCAGACTGCTTGGAGTTGGCTTTCATTTCCTTCTCCTTGCGCTTTTTCTCGTATAAGAACTTTTTATAATCTATTACCTTACAAACTGGAGGATCTGCGGTTGGAGATATTTCAACAAGGTCTAATTCTTGTTCTTGGGCAATTTTAAGTGCCTCTTGTGTAGAATAAACGCCTACTTCAACGTTATCGCCTACTAAACGAACCTGTGGTACTCTAATTCTGTCGTTAATTCGGTGTTCTGGTTCTTGTTGTCTTTGGAACCTTGGGTTAAATCTTCCGCCGCCTCTTGGTGGTAATGCCATTAAAACTTGTTTTGTTAGTAATATTTTGAAGGGTAAAGATAAAGCTATTTGGGCTATTCGCCGGATTTACGTTCATGAATTTCCTGAATAATTGCATCGATAAATACTTGCGTGTCTTGCATACCTAAATCTCCCTTCCCTTGTCTGCGCACAGAAAGCTTGTTTTCGAGGGTTTCTTTCTCCCCTACAACTAGCATATATGGAACGCGTTGAAGCTCGGTATCTCTAATTTTTTTACCAATCTTTTCAGACCTGTCATCTATCTCAACCCTTACCCCTGCTGCTTTCAGCTGTTTTTTAACGCCTTCTGCAAACTCCATAAACTTATCAGAGATAGGTAAGATTTTAACCTGTAAAGGTGCTAACCAAACCGGGAATTTACCCGCATAGTGTTCTAGTAAAAATCCAATAAAACGCTCGTGGGTACCTAGTGGCGCACGGTGAATAATAAGTGGAACTTCGGGTTGATTGTTTTGGTTAACGTAGCTTAATTTGAATTTATTTCCAGAATTAAAGTCTACTTGGTTGGTGGCAAGGGTAAATTCTCTACCTATCGCACTCCAAATTTGAACGTCAATTTTAGGGCCATAAAACGCAGCTTCGTCCTGAACCTCGATGTACGGGATTTCAGATTCAATGAGTACCTGACGTACCATAGCTTCCGTTTCCTTCCACAATTCAGGTTCATTTACATATTTAGCGCCTAGTTTAGCAGGATCGTGTAAGCTCAAACGCATCACGTATTTATCAATACCAAATATTTTAAAGTACTTGGTATACATGTCATTTACAGCTCTAAATTCGGCGGCAAATTGTTCTTTATTACAATAAATATGCGCATCATTCATGTGTAAGCAACGAACACGCATCAGTCCAAATAATTCACCACTTTGTTCGTATCTGTAACAAGTTCCATATTCAGCAATACGGTATGGTAAGTCTTTGTAACTTCTTGGTTCTGCATCAAATATTTTATGGTGATGCGGACAGTTCATTGCTTTCAAATAATACTTAGTACCATCTAGTTCCATCGGCGGAAACATACTATCTGCATAGTATGGTAAGTGACCACTGGTGAGGTACATACTTTCTTTGGCAATATGCGGTGTTACCACGCGCTTATAACCTGCAACTTCTTCCGTTTCTTTTGCTAATTTTTCTAATTCTTCAATAATGATGGTTCCATTTGGTAACCATAAAGGAAGGCCCTGACCCACATCATCATCCATGGTATAAATGCCTAGCTCTTTTCCTAGTTTTCGGTGATCTCTTTTTTTAGCTTCTTCAAGCATTAAAATATATGCATCTAATTCCTTTTGACTCGGGAAAGTCACGCCATACAAGCGTGTTAGCATTTTATTTTTTTCGTTACCCTTCCAATAAGCACCTGCTATATTGGTGAGTTTGATGGCTTTAATAGCTCCTGTATTTGGAATGTGTGGCCCTCTACATAAGTCGGTAAAATTACCTTGTGAGTAGAGTGTAATATTGCCATCTTGTAGCCCTTCTAATAAATCTAATTTATACGGATCATTGCGCTCTGTAAAATAAGCGATAGCGTCCGCTTTTGAAATTTCTTTTCTTGTAAATGTGTTGGCTTGTTTAGCAAGCTCATTCATTTTTCTTTCGATAGCAATTAAATCATCTTCCGTTAAATTACGATCGCCTAAATCAATATCGTAATAAAATCCTTTGTCAAGTGCTGGCCCTACCCAAAATTTTACACCAGGGTATAATGCTTCAACGGCTTCTGCCATTAAGTGTGCAGATGAGTGCCAGAAAGTGTTTTTACCTGCGTCATCATCCCAGGTTAATAATTGCAAAGAAGCGTCCGATGTGATGGGTCTAGTACTGTCCCAAACTTCACCATTAACTGTGGCAGCCAAAACTTTTCTGGCGAGTCCTTCACTAATCGATTTTGCAATGCCGTCTGCAGAAATACCTGCTTCATATTGCCTTACGGCACCATCTGGAAATGTTATATTTATCATAGGTCTAACTTAACTGTTTAACCCCTAATGGGTTACTCCTGCAAAAATAAAGGAAAGCGGTGAGTTTTCCGTTTTAACGCTTCTTTAGATTTTAATACTTTTATAAGAGCTTACATTTGCGCCAATGAGATTGACTTTTACCCTATTTTCTTTATTGCTTTTAAGTACCAGCCTTCAGGCCCAAAAAATCACGGGTATTTGGAGAGGCTATTTTAGTGCGGCCAATGGTATTTTTAGAGATGATATTGGGGAAGAAATGTACAAATACGAGGTGCAAATAGATCAGCAATCTGATAATAGCGTTAAGGGTGTTACCTATTCTTATAAGTCTACGGTGTTTTATGGAAAATCTACGATGCAAGGGATTTATACAGCAGGTAGCAAAAATCTAATTTTAAAGGAACTAAAACTCGTTGAATTAAAAATTGGAAGCAATAGCGAACCCTGCTTAATGACCTGCTACCTCGACTATGTTAAAATTGGTAAATTAGAAGTTTTGCAAGGCACATTTATTTCTACCAATGCAAAAAATAAAAAAGATTGTGGCAGCGGGAAAGTATATCTGGAGCGGGTTTTAAAAAGTGATTTTGAATTAGAAGATTTTTTAGCGCATCCCAAACCAGCAGCTCCTATTACACAGCAAAAGCCAATGGTTAAGCCTTCCAAAACGGATACGGATGTTATCCATAAAGATAACGACACAGACAAATCCTTTAATAC
>CANEWV010000149.1 GCA_947442905.1 Chitinophagaceae bacterium
GCGGACTAAACATAATAATTTCATCTACACGGTTTAAAAATTCAGGTCTGATGGTTTGTCTTAAAAGCTCCATCACATCCGTTTTTGCTTTATCCGTAACGACTTCGATATTTTTTTCGGTTACTTTTTCAAAAGCGTCCTGAATTAAATGACTACCAATATTACTCGTCATAATAATAATGGTGTTTTTAAAATTCACTTTACGTCCCTTATTGTCCGTTAAATGACCATCATCTAAAACTTGGAGTAATATATTCCAAACGTCTGGATGCGCTTTTTCAATTTCATCGAGTAGCACCACGCTATATGGCTTGCGACGAACCGCTTCTGTTAATTGACCACCCTCATCATAGCCCACGTAGCCCGGAGGCGCTCCTACAAGGCGCGACACCGAATGTTTTTCTTGATATTCACTCATATCGATTCGGGTCATGAGTTGTTCGTTATCAAATAAATAATCGGCAAGTGCTTTTGCTAGCTCTGTTTTACCCACACCTGTTGTACCTAAAAATATAAACGAGCCTATTGGTTTTTTAGGATCTTGAAGTCCTGCCCTACTTCTTCTAATAGCATCTGAAACAGCAGCGATGGCTTCTTCTTGACCCACTACGCGCTGGTGCAATTCATCTTCTAAGTGTAATAACTTTTCACGATCCGATTGCAGCATTTTACTTACCGGTATACCCGTTGCTTTAGCTACACTTTGCGCAATATCATCGGCGTCCACTTCTTCTTTCATCAGTCTACTGCCGTTTTCACTAATGGTGCCTAGTTGCGTGTTTAAGGTTTCGATGAGGGCTTCCTGGTCTTTTATTTTACCATACCTGATTTCAGCTACCTTACCATAATCACCATTACGCTCTGCTTGTTCGGCTTCAAACTTATATGCATCGATAGAGGTTTTTGATTGCTGAATTTTTTCAACAACTTCTTTTTCTTCCTGCCATTTTGCTTTTAAGGTATCACGCTCTACCGATAAATTACCAATTTCAATATTGAGCTCCTTTAATTTTTCTACATCGTTTTCTCTTTTGATCGCTTCACGCTCAATTTCTAATTGTCTAATTTGACGCTCGAGTGTATCTAGTTCTTCGGGCATCGAATTCATTTCTAATCTTAATTTAGCAGCGCTCTCATCAATTAAATCGATGGCCTTGTCTGGTAAAAAACGGTCTGTTACGTACCTGTTAGAAAGCTCTACTGCGGCAATAATGGCTTCATCTTTGATACGCACATGATGGTGCGTTTCGTAACGGTCTTTTAATCCACGTAAAATGGATATCGCGTCTTCTACACTAGGCTCTTCAATCATTACTTTTTGAAATCTACGCTCTAGCGCCTTGTCTTTTTCGAAATACTTTTGATACTCACTTAATGTAGTGGCACCAATGGCCCTAAGCTCACCTCTTGCAAGTGCTGGCTTTAAAATATTAGCAGCGTCCATGGCACCATCGCCACCACCTGCGCCCACAAGCGTATGTATTTCGTCAATAAATAAAATAATTTCGCCGTCACTTTCCGCTACTTCTTTGACAACACCTTTTAATCTTTCTTCAAACTCACCTTTGTATTTAGCGCCAGCAATTAAAAGTCCCATATCAAGTGTGTAAATGATTTTAGACTTTAAATTTTCAGGTACATCCCCATTTACAATACGCATAGCAAGGCCCTCTGCGATGGCTGTTTTACCAACACCAGGCTCACCCACTAAAAGCGGATTGTTTTTACTTCTTCTAGATAATATATGAAGGGTTCTTCTGATCTCTTCATCTCTACCAATTACTGGATCGAGTTTGCCCTGACGCGCCGCTTCATTTAAATTGCGCGCATATTTTTTAAGTACATTAAACTGTGTGTCTTGTGTTTGCGAACTAATTTTTTCGCCTTTACGTAATTCCTTAATAGCTGCCACCAAACCTTTTTCTGTGAGGCCTGCATCTTTTAATGTTTTTGCCGTACTATCATTTACATGTAACAATCCTAAAAGCAAATGCTCTGGACTAATAAATTCGTCTTCAAAAGTGGCGAGCATGCTATTTGCTTTTAATAGTGCCGTATTAAGCTCTCTTCCAATTTGCGCACCAGGCTCTGCACCTTGCACTTTTGGAAGTTTAGCCATCGCGTCCGTAATTTTTGCAGCAACAAACGCAGCATTAACGTTGTTCTTTTTTAACAAAAACGAAACCGTACTATCCTTATCTTCCAAAATTGCTTGTAGCAAATGCTCTGTTTCGATAGAAGGGTTGTTATTGTTAAAAGCAAGCTGTTGGGCTGCAGCAATCGTTTGCTGTGCTTTA
The DNA here is from genome assembly GCA_947442905.1 of Chitinophagaceae bacterium. Next base: position 2,298 of record CANEWV010000149.1, read on the forward strand.
ATGGTATAATTTGCTAAATTCATAGTTATATTGTTTTGAATGCATAATTTGTGTGCAAAAACGATACTAAACCCGTTTATTTGTTTGTAACCGTACAAAACCGGAAATTATGTCTGTAAAAACAGTTTCAACCTGCATGAAAGTCAGCTATATCATAGCTTTCATGCTATTCTTTCAGGTTTCTAAAGCCCAACTAAATTTTACCGAACTAGGTGCCAAACTAGAAGCCAGCAAAAAAGAGCTTGGTGGCAAAGCCGTATTACTGGTTTATAAAGACGGAAAAATTGTGTTTGAAAAATCTGTTGGCGAGTTTACACCAAAAACACAAGCACCCATTGCAGCAAGTACCCAGTGGCTAACAGCTGCGCTTGTGATGAGTTATGTTGATGAAGGTAAACTCTCACTTGATGACAAGGTAAGCAAGTTCCTTCCCATATTTTCTAAATATTCTAAAGGCTATATTACCATCAGAGATTGCATCACGCATTTAACAGGTATTGAAGGCCCTTCAATTGGTTCATTAAAAGACATTAGCAATTCTAAAAAGTTTTCAAGCCTTGATGAACTCGTAAATGATATTGCAGCAAGCAAAGAAATTTTATCCAACCCAGGCCTCGTTTTTAGATTTAACAATATTGGATTTACGATTGCTGCAAGAGTTTTAGAAGTACTTAATAGAAGAGGCTTTGAACAAATGATGGCGGAGCGTATTACTAGACCCTTACTTATGCGCACCACCAATTTTTTTAGTTATACCGTTATTAACCCTGCAGGTGGCGCTCAATCAAGTGCTTACGATTACATGAATTTTTTATCGATGCTTTTAAATGGTGGCGTATTTAATGGTAAAAGAATTTTATCAGAAGCGGCCATTGAAACCATGATAAAATCAAGTAGCACACAAGGCATGATCAAAGAAACCCCTGCTATACTAGAAGGTAAAAATTACGCGGTGGGGCAATGGATTTTTGGAACCGATGAAAATGGAAAAACAACCACCGTAGCATGCCCCGGACTTTTTGGAACATGGCCAGTGATTGATTTTTGTAGAAAATATGCATTTATTGTTTTTACCCCTGGCGAAGCTGCTAGCGAAAACAAAGAACTCATGGCTTCTTTTAAATCACTCATCGACGATCAAATAATTGCTGCTTGCAAATAATAAAGATGCAATTGATTCAAGAACATACCAGATTTATAAAAGAAACAGCTTTGTCGCTGGGGTTCACGCATTGCGGTATTGCAAAAGCGGCACCGCTAGATGAAGACGCTAGAAGGCTTGAAAAATGGCTGCACGCAGGTATGCACGGATCGATGCAGTATTTAGAAAATCATTTTGATTTGCGGGTTGATCCTACAAAATTAGTGCCGGGCGCAAAATCTGTAATTACGCTTACTCAAAATTATTATAGTCCTAAAAAGCAACCAGCAGATAGTCCTAAAATTTCGACATATGCATACGGTACCGACTATCATTTTGTGATTAAAGAAAAACTCAACAAACTATTAGCTGCACTAGAGCAAAAAGCGGGTGATATTGTGGGTCGTGGATTTGTAGACTCGGCACCTGTGCTTGAAAGAACATGGGCTCAAAAAACAGGCGCTGGATGGATTGGAAAAAATGGAAATTTAATTTCTAAAACAGATGGTTCGTTCTTTTTTATTGCAACCATCATTGTAGACCTTCCATTAATATATGACGACCCTTTTGCCAAAGATTATTGCGGCTCTTGTACAAAATGTATAGACGCCTGTCCTACAAGTGCCATACTGCCTAACAAAACCGTTGATGGGAGTAAATGTATCAGCTATTTTACCATCGAATTAAAAGACGCTATTATACCTTCTGGCATGAAAGGTAAATTTGACAACTGGATGTTTGGATGTGATACTTGTCAGGATGTGTGTCCATGGAACCGCTTTAGCAAACAGCATCAGGAGCCAGGATTTACTCCCAACACTGCCATCGAAACCTTTGGTGCAAAAGAATGGAACAACCTAACCAAAGAAGGCTTTAAAACAGTGTTTAAAAACTCTCCTTTACAGCGCTCAAAATTTGAAGGCATTACAAGAAACCTTCAGTTTATTGAAGCCATCTCTACTACAAACCAAACAAACCCGAGTTAATTAACTGAAGCGTTTTTGTACGGTCAGTGGTTGGCACGAGTAATGAAATATTATGCGCACTACCGCCATAACTTACCATGGTAACAGGTACTTCATCAATGGCATTGAATAATTTTTTAAGTACCGAATCGGTGTGGGCAATATGATTACCAACAATAGATACAATACTCTGCTCCTTTTCAACTTCTACGGTACCAAAAGGTTCTAATTCTTTTACAATGTTGGCTAAAAATACATCGTTATCGATAGTAACAGAAACCGCTACTTCGGAAGTGGTAATCATGTCTATTGAAGTCTTGTACTTTTCAAACACTTCAAATACTTTGCGCAAAAAGCCATAGGCAAGTAGCATTCTGCTACTTTTTATTTTGATAGCTATGATGCCGTCTTTAGCAGCAACGGCTTTAATGCCTTCACTTCCTGCTTCTTTGGTGATTACCGTTCCTGCAGCATCCGGCTGCATGGTATTTAATAATTTAACAGGCACATTTTCTTGTTGTGCTGGCCAAATACATGTAGGATGTAAAATTTTAGCACCAAAATAAGCGAGCTCGGCCGCTTCATCAAAACTTAACTGCTCGATGGCTACTGTTTTATTGACAATGCGCGGATCGTTGTTGTGCATAACATCAATGTCTGTCCAAATTTCACAAACGCTTGCCTTACAAGCAGCAGCAACTAACGACGCGGTATAATCACTACCACCACGTTTTAAATTGTCTACTTCGCCGCGTACATTTTTACAAATGTATCCCTGTGTAATAAATATTTTTTTATCGGTGTGCGCAGCTAACAGTGCTGTTAACTTTGAGCGAATGAGTGGCAAATTA
>CANEWV010000150.1 GCA_947442905.1 Chitinophagaceae bacterium
GCTTTAAATTTTACACTAAGCTACTACTTCTTATTGGTTTTGTAAGATAATTTAGGGGTTGTAACTTGCCCTTATGAGCTATAAAAAACACTTAAGCAAAGACAAGGTTTTAGCAGGCATTCTAAAAAAGGATAGCCATTCGCTTTCATTACAAAAAAACATCCCTTTAAGGCTTATGGCAAGTATAATTAGCCAGCAATTAAGTACCAAAGTAGCAGCCATTATATTTGACCGTTTTGTAGCCTTATATCCGGCTAAAAAGCCAACTATTCAAAAAGTATTGGATACGCCAGAAGAGACGCTAAGAGGCATTGGTATCAGCTATGCGAAAATCAAATACATCTACGCAGTGGCAAACTTTTGCCTTGAACATAAAATCACCGATAAAAAAATACAAGAACTTTCCAATGAAGCCGTAATTGAACTACTTACTCAAATAAAAGGCGTTGGCAAATGGACAGTAGAAATGCTTCTAATGTTTTCACTTGGCAGGGAAGATGTTTTTGCAGTGGACGATTTGGGTATTCAACAGGCCATGACAATGCTTTATCATTTAGACCCTACCAATAAAAAGCAGCTCAAAATAGACATGCTAGAAAGGTCCAAAGCCTGGAGTCCTTACAGGACCTATGCATGCCTTCACCTATGGCGCTGGAAAGACGATAAATAGGGGGCATTAAACTTTTGTCCAATACAGCAGTCCAACTATTTACCTTTATACTATGGCAGTGCACCTAGATGACACAAGTTTGCTCGCTCAGTTTCAAAACCCTTCTACCAAAGAAAAGGGCTACACCGGTATTGTAAAAAAATACCAAGAGAAGCTGTATTGGCATATTAGACGTATGCTTATAGACCATGAAGACACCAATGATGTATTACAGCAGGTACTTATTAAAATTTGGAATGGGCTAGAAAACTTTAGAGAGGGTAGCAAACTCTTTACTTGGATGTACCGTATCGCTACCAACGAAACCCTCACATTTATTGAAAAGCAAAAAAAGAGAGCTACGGTTTCATTAGATCAGGGTGCGGATGGATTTCAGGATAAAATTAAAGCAGATACAAACTTTAATGAAAATCAACTGATTTGGAAATTACAGTTAGCGATAAAAAGCCTTCCAGAAAAACAACAACTGGTTTTTAATTTAAGATACTATGATGAAATGCCATACCATCAAATGAGTGAGTTATTAGAAACATCTGAAGGCGCTTTAAAAGCGAGTTATCATCTCGCTGCAAAAAAAATTGAAGAAATAATTAAAAATAATTAAACCCTTTTATAGATCTAAGGTCTATTATTTACCGATGCGCAAAAACATTGACATACAAAACGAATTAGAAACCATAAGCCCATTTTGGCAAACATTAGATGCTAACATGCCTTATCAAGTTCCTGCTCAATATTTTGAGGAGCTGCATGGTATTGCTAGAGCAGCTATAGAAAAAGAAGCGGTTTACATAGAGTTGGAAAGCGTTGCACCCTTATTAAATACCATTCCTAAAACAAATGTGTATCAAAAGCCTGCAGCAAAACAAAAAACACCAATATATCATTTTGCAAAATGGGCTGTAGCAGCTGTGTTTATAGGTGTTGTAGCGGCTGGCGCATTTATGTTTAATAACAAGTCTCAAAAAATTGATTATGCTGCATATATGAATGTAGATCAAACAGAGATATTACAAACAATTAGTGACTCTACACTTTTATCATATATGGACGTGCATGAAAATTTAATTTCAACACCTGACATTTCTGTTCCGGAATATAATGTAGCTTCTAGTGCCTCATTAATTGAACAAAGTTCTGATGAGGAACTCTTAGAATATATCGAGTCAAGCAATTAATTAAAAAATTAAAATAACAATTATGAAAAAAATCATTTTATCATTCCTACTTTCTTTTCTTATTGTGGGTATCACTATGGCACAGCCACCAGAAAGACCGGCGGGTCCCCGCGGTAAAGGGCCAAGACCTAGCAAAGAAAACGTAGAGGCTTTAAAAGTAGCTTTTATTACTAGACACTTAAATTTAACAATCGAAGAAGCGCAAAAATTTTGGCCTGCGTATAACGCTTACTTTGAAGATTTAAAAAAAGTACGCAAAGACAATAAAGAAGATGTATTGGCTTTTGAAGAAGCAGCATTAAACATAAAAAAGAAGTACAAAAACGATTTCAAAAAAGCATTGGGTTCTGACGAACGTGTAAATAAAGCCTTAACCGCAGATCGAGCATTTATGGGCATGATAAGAGAAGAGTTACAAAATAGAAAAGGCGGTAAGCCTGGGTCAAAAAAGAAAGGAAATGGAGCGCCTCCACCACCGCCAGGTCAAGAACCAACCATTTAACGAGTAGCCCATACGGGCGTGGCAATATCATGATAAAACAAGAAGGTCCAACCTTCTTGTTTTGCTTTTTCTAGCCATGCTTGTCTTAGCTCCATACATTTTTTACCATCAAAATCGTACTTCGCCACAAACTTGCTTTTCATTTGTTGCAATTGCGGTGCATCGTCTCCTCCAAAAAATACGGTTTCGTTATTATCGGTAATCCAAAATACCTGATGAAATTTGGAGTGCGCCCCTGTTACTTGGTATTTGATACCGCCCTCAATTTCACCTTCGTCACTATCAAGCCATACGACTTTACTAAATTCTTGAAGCGGTAAAATATCTTCTGGAATATAAGAGGCAGAGCCTATGCCAGTTGCATATTCGAACTCTCTTTTTTGTATGTAGTAGGTAGCGTAGGGAAAACTAATATACCTAGCTGTATGGTCAATATTACTAAATGTGGTACCACCTGCATGGTCTTTGTGTAAATGACTCATGAGTACTTTAGTAATAGAAGCGGGCTTGATACCTGCTTTTTCTAGGTTTTCATGAATTTGTAAGGATCCATCAGTACCCGTATATCCGAGTCCTGTATCAATTAAAATAACATCGTTACGCGTAATTACAACAAAGGGTTGAATTTCTACTAGTATACTACCGTTAGGTCTACTCTGAAGGGCTTCTGTATTTGTATCAAAGGGAACAAACACTTTGGATTGATCAATGGTAAAACTGCCTTCGGATAATGGTATGATTTGCATGAAATATAAAATTGAACTAACGCAGCACCATTTGTCTGTCGGCGTCTAGTCTGAGCATGATAAAAATTAAAACGGTAAATGTAAGTAATGAAGATCCTCCGTAACTTATGAGCGGAAGTGTAATGCCCACAATTGGGAAAAGACCAATTGTCATACTCACGTTTACGGCGATATGAAAAAACAAAATACTGGCTACACAGTAGGCGTACACCCTGCTAAAACTACTGCGTTGTCTTTCTGCGATTCTGACAATTCGAAATAAGAAATACAAATAAATCCCTAAAAAAATGGCACAACCTACAAAGCCAAAGGCTTCTCCAAGGGATGTGAAAATAAAATCGGTATCCTGTTCCGGCACATATTTTCCTCTGGTTTGCGTACCTTTTAAAAAGCCTCTTCCAAAAAAACCACCTGATCCAATCGCAATTTTACTTTGTCTTACATTGTAATCATCAGGTTTTCTAGCTGCCTTTCCTGTAACTTTTTCGTTGGATTTTTTATTTAAACCGCAATCATAATCCTTACCCACCATGCTATAAATTCTGGTGCTTTGGTAACACTCTAATACGTTGTTGAAAATATAAGGTACCACATAACGCTGCACGCCCACACATAAAATCCAAATAGATAAAATAGCAGTAATGGTAATGAGTCTTTGTTTTTTTCTAACTTGTCTGTAGGCTAAAAATATAATAAGGGCTGCTAAAATGGTTAGGGTAATAGAGAGGGCATCTCTTTCTACAATGAGTGTTGCGAGTGCCAGTATGCCAAAACAAGACCCAATAATTAAAAACTGTGCAGGAAGCCCTTCACGGAACATAGCTATTAACAAACTAAGATATACAAGTGCGAGTCCAAGTTCGTGTTGTAAAATAGAGAGCGCAGCTGGCGTTAGTGCAATCACGCCTGCAATTAATTGTGATTTTAGATTGGAAAAATCAACTTCCTGACGGGAAATAAATTTTGCGATTGCAAGGGATGTAAATATTTTACAAAGTTCGGCAGGCTGCAAATTAAAACCACCAACAAGTGGAATCCAAGATCTAGACCCATTTATATTTTTTCCGAGCACAAATGTGGCAAGCATGAGTAAGATGCCAAGTAAATAAGAGAGATTTGCAAAAGCAGTAAATATTTTACTGTCGGTAAGTAAAATAAAGGTAGCCACCAGTGCACAAACGCCACCAAATATAAGTTGCTTACTATAGTTGGCTTTACCACCTAAAAAAGTGGAAAGCCAATTAGAACCCGCTTTATATTCAACCATGAAAATACACAATACACCAATGGATACTAAAATGCCATAAAGCCAAATGACGGTATAATCAATGCCTTCTGCAGCTAAATTGTTATTTCTTCTATTCATTTTGTACTTGGCTAGTTTTTGGCAATTGCTTTTTTGATGTTATCTTTTTTGATCGTATTTGGTTCCGGTTTCATTAATCGCTTCATTTGAGGAGGGATTAAATTCATATTGGATAGCTGCTCAATTTTAGCTTTACGCTCGGGTCCTGCAATGGAGTCCCTCAAATATTTTTCGATGAGTAAACTTGCTATAGGTGCAGCTGAAGTAGCACCATAACCTGCATTTTCGCACATTACGGCAATGGCAATGCGCGGATTTTCACGTGGTGCAAAAGCGCCAAAAAATGCGTGGTCTTTTAAAGATTCACCTCTATAAGCATTTTCTACGGTTCCTGTTTTACCACATACATTGATGCCCGGAACTTTTGCATAAGCACCCGTACCAAATTCCATCGTTCCTTGCATGCCTTCATGTACTTCTTCAAAAATACTTTCAGCAATATTTTTTGTTCTCTGTTTTACTTTAAAGCGGGCAAGCATTTCATAATCATCGCCACCTTCAACAGAATCAATTAAGTGCGGTAAATAGTACCAGCCTTTGTTGGCAATGATGGCCATTACATTGGCCAGTTGCGTTAGGGTTGTTGTAATTTCTCCTTGCCCAATGGAGTTAGAAATAATATTACAAGCCTGCCAATTTTTTCCAAATATTTTCTGGTAATATTTGGCGGTAGGGATGTTGCCCATTCTTTCTGAAGGAAGGTCTACGCCTAATTTTTTTCCAAGTCCAAATGAATAAGCGTATTCGTTAAAGAGACCCAGTGTTACATCTCTATTGTTAATTTTTGCA
>CANEWV010000151.1 GCA_947442905.1 Chitinophagaceae bacterium
AGATGACACCATCAGGTTTGTAAACGAAGACACCGTACTTACTGTAGTTGAATCAAATCCTAACGACGAAAACTACATAATACTGCAAGAAAATATAGCGCAGCTTAAAAAAATGCGTTTATTAAATGGCAAACAACTAAATATTATTGAACTCCCCATGCCAGAAGCTGTGATTTATGAAGATCAACGCTTACCAGCATCTTACGCTAATTTTTATATTTCTAATAAATATGTAATCGTGCCAACATTTAGATCCGAAATGGATGATAAGGCACTTAGCATTATTGCTGAAGCTTATAAAAATAGGGAAGTAGTGGGCATCGATTCTACCGATATTATTTGGGGTTTAGGCAGTTTTCATTGCTTGTCTCAACAAGAACCCTTAGTTTAATAATTCAAAAATTGTTGAATGAAAAAATCAATCTATGTTGGCATTGTGGCACTATTAAGTTTGCCATTTATTTTTACGGCTTGCTTTAGAAACCCTTACAAGGCAACCAATAAAAAGCACAACCATCAAATTGATTCGTTAACAGATATTGCCGAACTACCAAACAATGGTGGCATTTTTTCAGACTCTGTCAAACAAGCGCCTTATTGGGTAGGTACCACTAATTTTGGATTACGTAAACCTAATTTTGTAATCATTCATCATACGGCACAAAATTCTTGTGAAGAAACACTCAGAACATTTACGATTCCACGAACTGCTGTTAGTGCGCATTATGTAATTTGTAAAGATGGTACCATTCACCAAATGCTAAACGATTATATGCGTGCGCAACACGCTGGTATTAGCAAATGGGGTAATTTAATTGACATCAATTCTTCGTCAATAGGGATTGAACTAGATAATAATGGATACGAACCCTTTGATAGTTTACAAATCAATAGTTTGATGGTACTACTAAATAGGCTCAAACAAAAATATACCATACCTACAGCTAATTTTATTGGACACGGAGATATTGCACCTACCAGAAAAAACGATCCAAACTTTAGATTTCCTTGGAAACTACTAGCGACAAATGGATATGGCTTATGGTTTGATGATACATTAGTACCTGCGCCAGCAAATTTTAACCCTTACATCGCCCTACGTATTATTGGGTACGATTTAAAAGATTCTACCGCTGCGATAAGGTCATTTAAAAGACATTTTTTACAGGATACCACAAAACGATTAAACGCGGTGGATACTCTTGTACTTTCCAATTTACAGCGTAAATATTTTTAAAAAATATAGCCCCAAATTATAAATCCTAACAATTGTTAGCTTATTTTTGCCCCACAAAATAGCTTCTATGGATTTTAATTTAACCGAAGAGCAGCTGATGATTCAAGCTGCAGCACGTGATTTCGCAAAAAATAGTTGTTTACCAGGCGTTATAGAAAGGGATGAAAAACAATCATTTCCTAAAGAGCAAATTATGCAATTAGCAGAGCTTGGCTTTATGGGTATGATGGTGAGTCCTAACTATGGAGGTGCAGGTATGGATACTATTAGCTATGTGCTTGCCATGGAAGAAATTAGTAAAATTGACGCCAGTGTTAGCGTGTGTATGAGTGTTAACAATAGCCTTGTATGCTGGGGTTTAGAAGCATTTGGAACTGAAGCTCAAAAACAAAAATATTTAACCCCACTTGCAAAGGGTATTAAAGACAATGACCTTTACATTGGTGCGTTTTTATTAAGTGAGCCAGAAGCGGGTAGTGATGCTACAAGTCAGCAAACAACTGCCGAAGATAAAGGCGATTATTATTTATTAAATGGTACCAAAAACTGGATTACCAATGGTTCGAGTGCCTCTGTGTATTTAGTGATTGCACAAACCGATCCTGCAAAAGGAAGTAAAGGTATCAATGCATTTATTGTAGAAAAAAACAGCCCAGGTGTTACCGTTGGAGCGAAAGAAAATAAACTAGGTATTAGAGGCAGTGATACACACTCTATCATGTTTAACGATGTTAAAGTACCTAAAGAAAATAGAATTGGGGAAGATGGATTTGGTTTCAAGTTTGCCATGAAAACCCTTGCTGGTGGTCGTATTGGTATTGCCGCACAAGCACTTGGTATTGCAAGTGGTGCTTACGAATTAGCACTTGGTTATAGCAAACAAAGAAAAGCTTTTGGTAAAGAAATCATGCAACACCAAGCTATCCAGTTTAAACTTGCGGATATGGTTACTAAAGTTGAAGCAGCTAGGTTACTTTGTTTTAAAGCGGCTGCTGATAAAGATGAACATAAAGATTATGGATTCTCATCTTCAATGGCAAAAGTGTATGCAAGTGAAGCAGCCATGTGGATTTCTACAGAAGCGGTTCAAGTGCACGGTGGCTATGGTTTTGTTAAAGAATACCATGTAGAACGCCTCATGCGCGATGCAAAAATTACACAGATTTATGAGGGTACCTCAGAAATCCAAAGAATTGTAATTAGCCGTCATATTTTGACGAACTAATTTTTTTTAGGATTCCATTTCTAACACTTTTTCAAAAACAGTTTCATACTCGGTATTGAGTGTGGCTAGTTTTTGTTGCACCGCTTTATATTCGGTTTCAAGTGTAGCAAATTTTGCTGGATTGGTATATGTATCTGGGTTGCCAAGTTCCTGTTCAATATTTTCTTTTTGAACTTTGGTGTTATTGATATCTAGTTCAAGTGTTTGCAATCTCTTTTTTTGCTTTTGTAATTCCTTTTGAAAGTCTTTATCAATAGCCGTGTTTGGTGCTGGTGCTTTTACTTCGGGAGCTTTAACTTTTGGCGCTGGGGCAGGAGTAGGAGCAGAAGCCGTAGTGCCCGATCCTTTATTTTCTTTTTGTTTGGCCGCCATACGTTCATTCCATTCTACCCACTCGGCATAAGTACCTTTAAATTCTTTAATTTGATGGTCTACAATTTCCCAAATTTTGTTGGCTGTTTGAGAAATAAAATAACGGTCGTGACTAATTAAAATATAACTGCCTTCGTACTTATTAAGGGCACCAGCAAGTAACTCTACAGAGTGCATGTCAAGGTGGTTGGTAGGTTCATCCAGTAATAAAAAGTTGGCTTTGCTTACCATTGTTTTGGCAAGTGCTACTCTTGCTTTTTCACCACCACTTAGTACACGTATTTTTTTATCTACATCATCACCGCTAAATAAAAACGCTCCTAATATACTGCGTAATTCAACGTCTGTTTTCTTACTACCACACTGTTGCATTTCTTCTAGTATCGTATGCGTAAGTGTTAATGCTTCTAGCTGGTGCTGTGCGTAAAAACTTTCTTCTACATTATGTCCCCAAACCCTTTCACCACTATACTCTTCATTACCACCTACAATACGAAGGACTGTAGATTTACCTTTACCGTTGGCTCCAATGAGGGCAATTTTATCACCGCGTTCAATTTCCGCGGTGGTATTGTTTACGATGGTTAAATCACCAAAGCTTTTTGAAATATTTTTTAAATCAACAAGCACTTTGCCCGGTACTTTATCGAGTTGGAAATTAATACGCAAATCAGGACGCTCTAATTGAACGTCATCTATCTTATCTATTTTATCTAAACGCTTTTGAATACTCTGTGCCGCCGCTGCTTTACTTGCTTTAGCTTTAAAGCGTTCAATAAACCTTTCTTGCTGACGAATATAATCTTGCTGATTTTCAAAAGCTTTTTGTTGCATTTCTATACGCAACGCTTTTTCAGTTTCATAATAATTATAATCACCACTATAAATATGTAAAGACTGTTGGTATACTTCTACAATTTTGTTAACCATTCGGTTTAAGAAAAACTTATCGTGGCTCACAATCACCACACTGCCTTGGTAATGCAATAAATATTTTTCTAACCATTCGATAGAAGGTAAGTCGAGGTGGTTGGTAGGTTCATCCAGTAGTAATACATCGGGCTGTTGCAAAATCATTTTAGCAAGTAGCACGCGCATACGCCATCCACCACTGAATTCTTTGTACGGTCTTTTAATATCCTGACTGCTAAAACCAAGTCCATGTAAAACTTCTTCTGCTTTGTGCTGAATATTATACCCATCTAATACATCGAGTTCATGCAGCGCATCAGTGTATTGTATGAGTAAGTCATTATTTTCCGAATCATTTTCGAGCGCAATGCCTAATCTTTCAATTTCTTTTTCTACAGCCCTAACTTTTTCAAAAGCACCAAGGGCTACTTCGGTAATGGTTTCACTGGTATCAAAACTTAATAAATCTTGGTGTAAATAACCAATGGTAGTATCCCTGCTTTTTTCTAGGGTTCCTTTAGAAGGCGTGTATTCACCAACCAACACTTTAAGTAAGGTAGACTTACCAGTACCATTGTATCCAATAAGGCCAATACGATCTCCGGGTTGAATATGCCATGTAGCGTCTTCTACAATTACCCTTGCACCAAATTCGAACGTTACATTTTGTAAACCAATAAGCATATCTAGACTGTATTTGTGGCCGCAAAGGTAACCCCAAATTTTATAACCTAAACCTACTTATTGGGTTTGTATTCAATAATAATTTTGGCGTTCTTTTTTTCGTCAGAAGTTAAAAATATCTCCTGCCTTTTTTTACCAATGGTAACCACCATAATGGCGGTGTTAGGGGGTATTTCACCTAAATTTTCGGCAACTAGGATAAGCTCATGGGTAGAGGCTTCGGTGCCACAATTAAATGAGTAGGTTAGTGGCTGGTAATTGAGCTTGCCTTTTTTAATAACTTGCTCATTATTATGGTACAAACTAATGGTATCATTATCAATGGTTCCGTTGTCAAAAAGTTCAACTTTAACCGCTGGCTCGGAACTAATGATTCGCTTGATTAAAAAATTATCTCTTTGAACAAGTACTTTAGGGGTAGCATTAGCCCCTGAAGACTTTCTAATATCGGGAGCAGATGATTTGTCGGTATTAAAGGATTTGTCTGTGTCGTTATCTTTATGGATAACATCCGTATCCGTTTTGGAAGGCTTAACCATTGGCTTTTGCTGTGTAATGGGAGCCGCTGGTTTGGGATGCGCAAAAAAATCTTCTAATTCAAAATCACTTTTTAAAACCCGCTCCAGATATACTTTTCCACTGCCACAATCTTTTTTATTTTTTGCATTGGTAGAAATAAATGTACCCTGCAAAACTTCTAATTTACCAATTTTAACATAGTCGAGGTAGCAGGTCATTAAGCAGGGTTCGCTATTGCTTCCAATTTTTAATTCAACGAGTTTTAGTTCCTTTAAAATTAGATTTTTGCTACCTGCTG
>CANEWV010000152.1 GCA_947442905.1 Chitinophagaceae bacterium
AATACAAAAGCATTCAAACCTTAGGTCTGCAATTAAAAGGAAACAACAATACAGAAATGAATTCAATGCTTCGTTTTGATAACGGCAATAGTTCATTTGTATTCCCTTACAAGTTTAAAGTAAAAGTGCCTAAGTTTAAGACACCTAGTCCTACTAATAATTAATTATTAGTTAGCTCTCCAGCTTTTTCCAATTACAATTTTATAGAATCATCTGCCGCAATAACTCGGTAATCTTTTGCGGGTATATCAAACCTTGATGCAGACACTGGATTGTATAAATTAATTTGCGTGGCTCTAAAAACCGTTTTCTTGCCTGCTGCATCCTTCATTTCATAGCCTAGTACAAAACCAGGTATGTCTTTAAATAGATACTCATATTCTCTTACAGAAGGAATGATTGCGGATGTAAAATACACGATAACTTGAGTTTCATCTTTTAATTGCAACACCGCTTTTTTACAGGTGTAATCTAATATAGAAATAGAGTCGCCAGTGATTTGCATTTGAACACTATCAAGGGACGCATTCACCTTTCGCCACTGCGTTAAACTTAATGGCGTCATGTATTTATCTTCTCCAAAAGAACGGAGAATGGTAGCAGTTGAGGTTGTTTTGTTATAAATAGTTGTTTGCGAATAAGCAGGGGCCACAAGATCTATGCGGGCATTATTGCTTTTGATATATACCGTTTTTGTTGCTTTCTGACGCATACTTGCATCAGGCGCATCTTGTGACTCAACTTTATACACCACTGTACACTCCGCTACTATTCGCTGCTGCGCAAAGGCCATATTAAAAGCGAATAAAGAAAATAATATCGATACAAATATTTTCAAACTATAGGATTTAAAAAAAGCCCTACTTACAACAGCAGGGCTTTTTATTTATTTTTTCTTTGCCGTTCTATCTTTCAAGTCTTGCAATTTTTTCTGACTGTCTTGCATTTGTTCAAAACGAGATTGCCATTTACTTTTTGCTTTTGGCGTTTTTCGTTTTTCATCCATCTGTGCTAAAATTTTATCGTGGTTGATGATATAATTTTGAATCACAAATTGAAGCCCAAGGGGCACTATGTTTGATACAGTATAGTACCAGGTTAATGCCGATGGTAGTCTATTAAAGATAAACAATAGCATGAACGGGAAAATATAAGGCATGTACTTAAGCGCAGGATTATCCTGTGTTGGCGTCATGCTCATATTATAAATAGAAATTAAAAAACTAGTTAGTACCGCAGTAATGGTAAACAAACTGATATGATCGCCAAAACCTAATGGAATACTAAATGGAAGTGTAGCAATTACGTCATAGCTTGACAAATCCTTACTCCATAAAAAGGCCTGACCCCTTAACGCAATATGAGAATTAAAGAAACTATAGAGTGCAAAGAAAATGGGGATCTGAAGTAGCGCTGGAATACATCCTCCTAAAGGATTTACGCCTGCCTCTCTAAACAATTTCATTTGCTCCATTGCAAACCCCTGTTGATCATCACCAAATTTTTTCTTGATCGTATCAAGCTCAGGCTTTAACACTTTCATTTTAGCGCCACTCAAATAGCTGCTATAGGTTAAAGGAGAAGTTACGAGTCTGATAAATAAAGTAAGCAACAATACAACCCAACCATAATTTGAAACAAAACCAGCAAAGAAATCAAATACTGGCATGATAATGTATTTGTTAATAGGGCGCACAAAAGAATACATGTCTCTTCCTAGATTCACAATGCGGTCCATTTCTGGTGCTTGCTTTTTAAGAATCTCAAAATCAGAAGGACCTGAAAACAATTGTAAGGCTACTTTATTTGTTGCTGCTAACGGTAGTTTGATTTGTAAATTGGTTTCTGTTTTAGCAAGCTTTTTAGAACTATCTGTATAGCGAGACCAGTTTACAGCACCCGAAGTGAAACTATTTTTTGCAATAAGCGTGGTATTAAAAAACTGTTGCACCACACTCACCCACTGTACTGGCTTTTCAAATGTTTTTTCGTTATTCGCTGAAATATAATCAAACTCGTTTCCTTCAGAAAAACAAATATTAGACATCTGTCTTTCATACTCGGCTGTTCTTTCGAGTTGACTTGTTTCTGACAACCATTTAAAATTAAGTACACCAGCCGTTAATAATTGATTAGCTCCTACCAATTCAATATCCCAATCAAGTGCATATGAATTTGGATGTAGCGTATAGGTATGAATAATGGATGTGCCAGTAGCAGATGCAATAACAAATTTGATTGAAGAAGATCCATCTGATGTTTTAGTAATGGCTGATGGCGTGAAGTACAATTCAGAAGTGAGCGCTGATTTATTATCTGCTGTATTTACAGCGTAACCCATTTGGTTTTGCTGACCCAAAACAACAGCTGCACTATCAGCTGTGGTATATTTTTTTAGCGTTACGCTTTTTACTTGACCACCCTTATTGGTTAATACAACACTGATTAATTCATTTTCGATTGTTAACGTTGTGTCTTTACCAAGTGCTGCCTCTGCAAAATTTCCTGCAGTAGCAATTTTAGCAATCGAGTCTCTTTGTAAAGAATCAATTTTAGCAGCTACAACATCTTGCGGCTTTACAAGTTTGGCTTGCACTTTAGCAATAGAATCTTCTTGTTGCTTTTTGAAGGCAACCAAAGCAGTTTGTTGTTGATTGGCATACCAGAAATAAGAAAAAAACAAGATACCTAACAAAACAAATCCTATGAGCGAATTCTTATCAGACTTCATACGTGTATTTATTGAAGGGCAAAGGTACTAGTTGAAACCTAGAATCATTGACCCCTCAGTTAAAAATTAAGGTTATTTAACCGCTTTAGAGGCTTGATAGAGCTTTGCAGCAGCCAAAAAGCTAACAAAAAGTGGCGCAGGTACTTCGGCAGTGCTCTTAAGCTCTGGGTGATACTGCACACCAATAAAGAAAGGATGGTTTGGAAGTTCCACAATTTCCACTAAACCAGTTTCAGGATTTTTACCACTCGCCACAAGTCCGGCTTTGATAAACGCGTCATAATAATCATTGTTGAATTCATAACGGTGACGGTGACGCTCTGTGATTGAAGTAGCTCCATAAATTTTGTGTGCAAGTGTACCTGGTGTAATTTCACAAGGATATGCACCAAGGCGCATGGTTCCACCCATCATTTTAATTTTCTTTTGCTCTTCCATCATATTAATAACTGGACTAGACGTAGTCGCATTCATTTCAGTTGAATGCGCATCCGCTAACCCAAGTACATTTCTTGCATATTCAATTACAGACATTTGCATACCTAAACAAATACCAAAAAATGGTAAATTATTTTCTCTTGCATACTGCACAGCATGAATTTTTCCTTCGATACCTCTGTTACCAAACCCAGGTGCTACTAGTAACCCATCAAGGCCTTCTAATTTTTCAGCAACATTTTCCTGCGTCAAATGCTCGCTATGTACGTTCACTACTTTTACTTTAACCTCATTAGGCGCACCTGCATGAATAAAGCTTTCTAAAATAGATTTGTAAGCATCTTGTAGTTCAATATATTTTCCAATCAATCCAATACGTAGTTCAGATTTTGGATGTTTTAATTTTTGTAAAAATCCATTCCACTTATCTAAATTAGGCGCACCGTATCCGTTGATATTTAATTTTTTCAAACAAATTAAGTCAAGCTTTTCACGCAGCATTAAAAGTGGCACTTCGTAAATGGTAGAAGCGTCCATAGCTTCAATAACAGCTTCTTGTTTTACGTTACAAAACAGTGCAATCTTTCTTTTGATATCGTCATTAAGCGGCTCTTCTGTTCTACAAACAATAATATCCGGATGAACCCCTGTTTCACTCAGCATTTTCACACTGTGTTGCGTAGGCTTTGTCTTTAATTCTTTAGCAGCACGTAAATATGGAATAAGTGTAAGGTGCACTACCATTACATCTTCTTCTGGTAGCTCCCACTGCAATTGACGAACGGCTTCTATAAAAGGTAAACTTTCAATGTCACCAACGGTACCACCAATTTCAGTTAAAATAATATCATACTTACCTGTTTCACCAAGTAGTTTCATGCGGTGCTTGATTTCATCGGTAATATGCGGCACTACTTGTACCGTTTTACCTAAAAAGTCACCAGCTCTTTCTTTATTAATAACGGTCTGATAAATACGACCAGTTGTTACGTTGTTTGCCTGTGTGGTATGAATATTTAAGAAACGTTCGTAGTGTCCTAAATCCAAATCCGTTTCTGCACCATCTTCGGTAACATAACACTCTCCATGTTCGTATGGATTTAAAGTTCCTGGATCCACATTGATGTAGGGATCAAACTTTTGAATGGTTACTGTGAGTCCTCTAGACTGCAATAATTTTGCGAGCGATGCTGCAATGATTCCTTTTCCTAAGCTACTTGTAACGCCGCCCGTAACAAAAATGTACTTTGCCATAAATTAAATTCATCTAGTTATAAAAATAAAATGCACGCAATAGCAGGGCTATTGTGCAGTCCATTTTTACATGGTTAAATTATTTTGACCTGATTTTAAAAGGGAAATTTATTAGAGGTCATACAAACCTACATTAATTAAAAGGACCCGCAAAGTGTTTGCGTCTTGAATCGAAAAAATAATTGAAAATGTGAATAAACAGGTTAATAAATAAGGCCATTTTGAAGGTAATGGGCCACATAATCCTGCACCCCTTCTTCAAGACTCGTAAAGCCTGTTTTGTAACCTGCTGACATTAACTTTTCCATGCTGGCTTCGGTAAAATATTGATAAGTGTCCCTGATGTCCATTGGCATGTCAATAAATTCGATATTTGGATCTAAGGCAAGTCCCGCAAAAGTGGCTCTTACTAAATCTATGAAGCTTCTAGCCTCTCCGGTTCCTAAATTGTAAAGCCCATTGTGAGCAGCCTTCCATTTTTTATCCAGCATCGATTCCAGCATCCAACCAATAACAGCCACCACGTCTTTCACGTAAATAAAATCACGAAGCTGCTCACCATCTTTGTAATCTGGTTTATGACTCTTAAATAGCTTTACTTTTCCGGTTTCTTTGATTTGGTTGAAGGCATGAAATATAACACTTGCCATTCGGCCCTTGTGGTATTCGCCCGGACCATACACATTAAAGAATTTTAATCCTGTCCAATTTGCAGGCCCCTCAGTTTGGGTAAGCGCCCACTTGTCAAATTCGTTTTTACTTACACCGTAAGGGTTCAAAGGCTTGAGTGCTGCAACTGTGTCGTGCGCATCGTTGT
>CANEWV010000153.1 GCA_947442905.1 Chitinophagaceae bacterium
GGCGAATGTAGAGAGTGATTATCAGCGCCGTTCAGATCTTATTCCAAACTTAGTAAACACTGTAAAAGGCGAAGCTAATTTTGAGCAAACAACATTACAAAATGTAATTAGTGCAAGAGCAAGTGCTACCCAAGTAAAATTGGATGCTAATGATTTGTCTCCAGAAAAAATTCAACAATACCAAGCAGCGCAAGGTCAATTAACACAAGCGTTGGGTAAGTTATTAATGGTTACAGAAAACTATCCTAACCTACGTGCTAACGACGCCTTTAGAGGTTTACAAGCACAGTTAGAAGGTACTGAAAACCGTATTAAAGTTGCACGTAACGACTTTAATGCTGCTGTAGCTGCATACAATATTAAAGCGCGTACATTCCCTAACAATATTTTTGCGGGCATGTTTGGCTTTAAAACTAAAGAAGGATTTAAGGCAGAAGCTGGTTCAGAAAAAGCTCCAGAAGTTAAATTCTAATTTAAAGTTTAATCAGCTTCATGTTTAACCTATTTTCTAAAAAGCCACAGTCCTATTTTACGGAGCCAGAACAGGCACGTATTGTAGAAGCCATTAAAAACGCAGAAATGCGCACTAGTGGCGAGGTCCGAATTTACATCGAAAACAAATGTAGGTTCATGAACCCCGTTCACCGCGCACAGGAAATGTTTTATAAAATGGGCATGCAAAATACGGCCGCTAAAAATGCAGTACTTGTGTATGTGGCCATCAAAGACAAGCAACTCGCTGTTTTTGGAGATGCAGGTATTCATGAAAAAGTTGGTTCTGCTTTTTGGGAAGCCGAAGTACAAAAAATGTTAGAGGCCTATAAGCAGTCTCATTACGCCGAAGGTTTAGCAAATATGATTACAGCAATAGGGGAAGCGCTCAAGCAGCATTTCCCCTATGATGCTGCAACCGATAAAAACGAATTATCTGACAATATTGTTTTTGGATAATTGCCAGGCTATCTGCACATGAAAAAATTAATCACGCTTTTATTGTTTGCTTGTTTTGCGCAATTGTCATTTGCACAAAATATTTTGCCGCGTCCTAATCCACCAAAATTAGTAAACGATGTGGCGGGTGTTTTGTCGCCAGAGCAGCGCGAAATACTCGAGCAAAAATTAGTAGCACTCGATGATAGCAGTTCCAATCAAATTGCTGTTGTATTAATTCCAACCCTCGATGGTTATCCCATCGAAGAATATGCCAATAAATTATTTAGAGAATGGGGCATTGGCCATAAAGGCACCAACAATGGCGTACTTATTATTGCGGCTATCAATGACCGTAAGGTTCGTATCGAGGTTGGTTATGGCCTAGAAGGCGCTATACCAGACATTACAGCATCTGATATTTACAACAATGAAATTGTTCCTGCTTTTAAAGAGCAAAATTATTTTAGAGGACTAGACAATGCTATCAATGCTTTAAGTAAAGCAGCCGTTGGAGAATACAAAATTAAAAAAGAGAAAAAAAGGAAGTCTAAGGGCAAGCCTTTATTTACCTTTTTAGGCATGCTTATCTTTATTTTACTCGTTGTAGCAGGTGGCGGCGGTAGAGGCGGCGGAGGCTCAATGTCGCGTCGTGGCTATTCCGATGTTGCTACCGGTATGTTGCTGGGGTCTTTACTAGGTGGTGGTCGAAGCAGTGGTGGTGGATTTGGTGATAGCGGCGGCGGAGGCTTTGGCGGATTTGGTGGCGGAAGCAGCGGCGGCGGCGGTGCTGGCGGCGGCTGGTAATGAAATACTCAAATACAAACTCAGTTAAAAAATAATCACATGAAAAAAACAATCATCGTTGCTGCTTTATTTGCAGTTGCATTTACAACGAGTGCGCAAGCGCCAAAACTGCCTGCAGGCACAAAATTTAAAGTAGTAACAGAATCAAACAATATCACCAGCATGTCTATGATGGGTCAAGATATTGAACTATCTAATGGTTCTAAGGTGTATCAAAATTTTGAACTTAAATCAGTATCTGGTGCTAGTTATCATTTAGCTACTGCTATTACTAGAATTGCTGGTTCTGTAAGTGCAATGGGTAACGAGCAAAGTTTTGATTCGGAAGATGCTAGTTTAAAATCTAATCCGATGATGGCTGAGCAGTTAAAAGTGCTGAATAAGCAAATAGACTATACCATCGAAAATGGAAAAGTAGTAAACTCTGTAAGTGCAGCGGGTTCTGAAGTTTTAAATGCTTTACTAGCGCAAAATAATGGGACTTCTGATCAAGCAAAATTTTTCTTAACCCTTCCTGCTGCTTCAATTAAAGCGTCCCATCAGTGGAGCGTGGTTGATAATAAGCCTGAAGCAGCTACTCAGTCTTTATTTGTAATTGCAGAAGTAACTGCTACAGATATTAGTGTAAATGTTTTAACCAACGTTAAACTTTCAAATACACTCAATCAAAATGGAATGGAAATCAAGCAAAATACGCAAGGCACTATTAAATTAAAGCGTATTTACGATGCTAAAACAGGTATGTTAAAATCTGAAACTGGCACTGGTGGCCTAAAAGGAACGATGAACGTTATGGGGCAGGATGCACCTATCGACTTAAAAATAACAACAAAATCAAGTGTAGTACCTATGTAATAAGGTACCACACTTGACACTGTATTTTAATTTTTTGGAGCGGGTAGTTTTGTTGATACAAAATTAGCCGCTTCTTTATTTCCAGCCTTTTCTAAGCTAGTTACAAGCCCTGTAAGACCTTTGTTGATCATTGGAGAGATCTGCGGTTTGTAAGCCTCAGGAATTGATTCTCTAAAGTCTACAATGGCAGTAACGCCTTCTTTAATTTTTACTACATCATTTGTTTTGCCTAAAAAGAAAGCAATTTGATTGGTCATCTGAATTTTTTCCATAGTTAGGCCCATTTTGTTAAAGCTGCTCATGATAAAATCATAAGAACTAGCGTCGCCAAAACGGATGCTGTTTTCAATTAACGTAGCATTTAATCTTCCTTTAGAAGGTTGCTTGTTAAGTTCAATTGTCATTTTTTTACCAGCAGCACTATCAATATCCGTAAGCGCTCTTAATGCAGATCCTGCCACGGTGTAGCTAGAATCGTAACAAGCACTCGCAAATAAATCAGCTAACTTTTCGCTACGCTGCATGCCTAAATAATCAATAGCTGCGGCTCTAGCTATGCGTGAAGGATCTTTTTTAGCTATTTCAATAGACTTATTAATAACAACTGCATCAGAAGCTAATCTTGTAAATGCATTGATTGCAAAAGTTCTAATTCTAAAAGAAGTATCAGATAAAGCAGCTAATAAAACTTTTCTGCCCAGTTCACTTTTTGCATTGTCAATGTCATACATAAAGGAAACGGCTTCTCTTCTATCTAAAAAGTTGCCCGCGTGAAAGTACTGGTGCGCATAGGCTTCCCTTGTTTTAGTATCCTTTTTTTCTGCCAATAAAATTTTATCAGCGTCCACATTAATATTGTCTGGTTTTGCAGCAACTGTAAAATTAAATGTGTCTACTTTGTTTTCGGCCCAAACCATATGGCGTGTTTTTGCATCACCATTCCATACATCAATGTTTATAGGGAGTTTAAATACTTTGTCACCCTTTTGTGTTTGTGCAACAATTACAGATGCAGTGCGTGTAGCATCGTTATAGTCATAACTAATTTCTAATTTTGGATGACCGCTTCCAAAATACCACTGGTTAAAATACCAGTTAAGGTCTTTGCCTGATACTTCTTCAAAAGCCATTCTTAATTTATGTGCACTACCGTTACCAAATTTGTTGGCAGTTAAATATTTGTTGAGTGCTGTAAAAAAGGCGTCGTCGCCAATATAATTACGCAGCATATGTAAGATGCGTCCGCCTTTATTGTAGCTAACTGCGTCAAACATGTCTTCTTTATCGTTGTAATTAAAACGAACAAGGTCTTTATTTTGAGAGCCGCTAAATAAGTAGCCCTGCATTTCATTGTAATGTTCAAATAAGGCTTCGTCTTTACCTAGTTTGTGCTCCCACCATAATAGTTGGCTGTAATTAGCAAAGCTTTCATTAACGGTTAAGTTACTCCAGCTTTCTGCAGTAACATAATCGCCAAACCACTGATGAAATAGTTCGTGTGCAATGGTTGATTCCCAACTGTTGCCATCCACTAATTCGCGTGCATCTTGTTGCGCGCTTTCTTGGTGAAGGGTAGCGGTGGTGTTTTCCATAGCGCCACTCACATAATCACGAGCAGTCATTTGCGCATATTTAGCCCAAGGGTATTCTACACCTAGTTTTTTAGAGAAAAACTCCATCATAGCAGGGGTTTCGCCAAATATCTTGCGTGCTACTTTTTCATAATCTTTTTCTACATAATAGCTTACTTCTTTGCCTTTGTAGGTGTCTTTTACAACGGCGTAATCACCCATGCCTATAAAAAATAAATAAGGCGCGTGTGGTTGTTTCATTTCCCAAGTATCTGTTCTAGTACCGTCACTATTTTTAACTTGACTGGTTAATAAACCATTGGATAAACTCACAAACTTCGCAGGAACTTTTAATCTAAATGTTTGGGTAGATTTTTGATTGGGCTTATCAATAGTAGGAACCCATACCGATGTTCCTTCTGTTTCACCTTGGGTCCAAACCTGTGTAGGCTTGTTTTTTTCGGTACCCATTGGATTGATAAAATATAAACCTTTAGCATCTGTGATAGCTGCGCTACCAGTGCCTTTGTAGTCGTTTGGTTTAGCTGTGTAACTAATATATATAGTGTACTTTTCGTTTTTTACATAGCTTTTATCGAGCTGTACGTTAAGCGTCATGCCATCGTTGGTAAATTTCAAAGGCGTGTTTTTGCCATTTTTTACAACCGCTACTTCTTTAACGTCCATACCTTTTGCATCGAGTACTAAATTACTTGTAGGGTAGTGGTGTGGGTGTAATGTAAGTTTTACTTTACCTACAAGCCAGGCGTTTGTAAAATCAAAACTGGCATCTAGTTCTGTGTGTACTAGATCGTTTGTTTTGGTAGCAGTGGCCTGATACACTTCTTTTTTTACAGGGGTTGCCGGTTTGTTTTGAGCTTGAACGCTTATTGCAATTGCAAAAAGCAAGCAGCTCATGATTCCTATTTTTTTCATATCTATTTATTGAGCAATAAAGATAGTAGACTGCAATTATTGCTACATACTCATTTATTATGAGCGGTAGATTTTAACTTTCTTATTAGAATGAATTAGATTTGAACCCATAATA
>CANEWV010000154.1 GCA_947442905.1 Chitinophagaceae bacterium
CACATGCAAAACTTCCTTTTGCACAGCTCATCCAACCCGCTATCGATTTAGCACGTTTTGGATTTGTAATTACCGAAAGAGAAGCTTCTAGTTTAAATGGAACAAAAAAAGATTTTATAAAATATTCTACCAAGCCTTCTGCATTTGTAAAAGATACAAAATGGAAAGTTGGAGATACCCTTATTCAACAAGAACTTGCAAATACACTTACGCGTATTCAAAAAAATGGCGCCAAAGGATTTTACGAAGGTGAAACAGCGGCACTTATTGTAGAAGAAATGAAAAGAGGTGGAGGTATTATTTCACTCGAAGACTTAAAAAGTTATCAAGCAAAATTGAGAGCGCCTATTGTATTTAATTATAGAGACTATGGCGTCATAAGTTTTGCGCCGCCAAGCAGTGGTGGTATTTTAATTGGCCAAATGCTTACAATGATGGAGCCCTTCAATGTTCAAAAAATGGGTTTTCAAACACCGGAATCTGTGCAACTCATGATTGAAGTGGAGCGCCGCGCCTATGCTGACAGAGCTGCGCATTTGGGTGATCCAGATTTTTATAAAGTACCTCAAAACACATTACTTAGCAGCGCCTATTTAAAAAATAGAATGTTGGATTACAAACCTGGCGTTGCTGGTTCAAGTGATCAAACGCAAGCAGGCAATGCGCCTGTTTCTGAAGAAACAACGCACTTTAGTGTAGTTGATCCAGAAGGCAATATGGTATCAGTGACCACCACCCTTAATGGAGGCTATGGCAATAGAACGGTTGTAGGTGGCGCAGGCTTTATTTTAAACAATGAGATGGATGATTTTAGTGCAAAGCCAGGTAGCCCAAATATGTATGGCGCCATTGGCGGAGAAGCCAATTCCATTGCACCACATAAAAGAATGCTCAGCTCCATGACACCTACCCTTCTTACAAAAAACAAGAAGCCTTATTTGACAGTAGGTACACCTGGTGGCACCACCATTCCAACATCGGTGTTTCAAACCATTGTTAACCTTATTGATTTTAATTTGAGTTTAGAAGACGCAATTAATAATCCAAAGTTTCATCACCAGTGGCTCCCCGATGAAGTGAGCATAGAAAAAACGTTTAACCCAAACACCAAAGTTGCGCTTGAAAAAATGGGCTACCGTATTAAAGAAAGAGGTGCAATTGGTAGAACCGAAGGCATTGTTATAGGCCCAACGGGTAAAAGAATTACAGTTGCCGACAAAAGAGGCGATGACGCCGTTGCAGGATATTAATAATTGATACTAGAATAGAACTACCTGAAAAGAAAATTAAAAATAACTAGAAATGTTTTACTCGCAGTTGTTGCGGGTCTCTTTTTGGTGCTCCTACTTTTAAACACAAGCCCCTTACAAAATTACATCGCAAAAAAAATCACTTCCTCTCTTTCTAATAAAATAGGTGCAGAAGTGAGCATCAGAAAAGTAAGTATTTCTCCTTTTAATAAATTAAACATCGAAGGCGTACTTATAAGAGATCAAAACAAAGACACCCTTTTATTTGCAAACCTTTGCAAAATAAGAATTACTGATTGGTTTTTCCTTAAAAAAAATGCAACCCTCAGTTATATTGGCATAGAAGACGCCGTTGTAAAAATCAACAGAAAAACAAAAACCTGGAACTACGAATTTATTACCAACTATTTTAAAAGCAGCGATACCAGTAATACTGCTAGTAGTACTCATTACGATATCAAAAAAATAGATTTCAAATCGGTACGGTTCGAACAAAACGATCAGTGGACAGGAAGTTACATGAAGGCTGGAGCCGTAAGCATAGTAGCAGATTGTAAGAAAATAAATACCGAAACAAATTTTATTACATTAGGGAATGTTAGTTTGGATCAGCCTTCTTTTGTAATGAAAGTGATACCAGCTTTGCAACCTGCCAATAGTAAAGAGCTGGCCATTAAGCCTATTGCAGCAAGCGCAAGTCCGCTTAATATCAATGCAGATGAAATTACCATTAGTAAAGGTGCACTAGTTATTGATAGTGATTTTGAAAAACCTTACCCAAATTTTGACGGAACGCATCTTAATTTTAATAGCATCAACGCTACTATAAAAAATGCTTTTGTATCTGAAAAGGAAATAAAAGCATCTATAAAACTGTCCGCCAAAGAAAGATCAGGACTTTTGGTAAAAAAACTAAATACCAATTTTACGTTCAACCAGAACATCATGGAGTTTGCCAATTTAGACCTTCAAACAAATAGGTCACGCATTGGTAATTACTATGCCATGAAGTTTACAAACTTTGAAAAAGACTTTAGCAACTATATCTCAAATGTAGTAATGGTGGCTAACATCAAAGAATCGGATGTTCATACAGATGACATTGCTTTTTTTGCGCCTGCCATGTCTATGTTTAAAACAAAGGCGCAACTTTCAGGAAAATATGTAGGAACAGTTGCTGATTTTACCGTGTCCAAGTTGCAATTAAGAACAGGGGGCAATAGCATTTTAACGGGTACATTTTCTATGAAGGGCCTACCAAAAATAGAAACAACACAAATTCAATTACAGCAAGGTTTTGTACAAAGCAACTACAAAGACCTAGCACAGCTTATCCCTTCTATCCAAAATATTCAAAGCCCAAGCTTTGCATCACTAGGCACCATTTTATACAGAGGCGATTTTAAGGGCACTGCATTTGACTTTGTTACTAAAGGGATATTTAGCACTGCACTAGGCGGCGTAACCACAGACATCAATTTAAAACTCCCACTCAAAGGCGAGCCAAGCTACAAAGGGCAACTAGAAAATGTCGCATTTAACCTCGGTAAATTCACAAACAATAACGACCTAGGCACCATTGATTTTAAAGGAAGTATCGAAGGCACTAGTTTTGATATAGAAAAATTAAAAACCAGTATTAGTGGAGATATCAGATCTATTCAATACAAAGATTATTACTACAAAAGCATTGTAACAAACGGCACTTTCCAGAAAAAATATTTTAGCGGTGATATCATTATCAATGACCCTAACTTAAACTTTACAACCTCAGTAGAAATTAATTTCAATCAAAAAATACCGGCCTTTAATATTGTAGGTGACCTTGCCTACTCAAATTTAAAAGCCCTAAAACTCTATCCAAAGTTTATTGAAGTTACCGGACTATTGGATGCTAATTTTACAGGAAGCAACCTCGATAATTTTATAGGGAATGCTAAATTTTTAAATGCAAATATTAACGATTCAACTACTAAGCTAAATTTTGATTCCTTATCACTCCAGTCATCGCAAGTTGGAAACGAAAAACGTATCACCCTAAAAAGTAACGACTTTAATGCAAGCATCACCGGTCAATTTAATGTGGCCGATTTACCAAAAAGCATTCAATCGTTTTTACACCACTACTACCCTAACTATATTGAGGCGCCTGGCAAACTTAGTGCAGATCAAAACTTTACCATTAAAGCAAATGCCAACTACATAGACCCCTATATTAGTTTATACAATAAAAACTGGAGTGGCTTTAATGATTTTTCGTTTGAAGGCAACATTAATACCAAAACCTATCAATTAAGCGCTAAGGCAAACATCCCGTACGGAAAAATTAACGACTACGCAATTACTGGCGCAAGCGTAGAGGCCAAAGGCGATATTAACAACCTAAGTTTATTAACCAACATTGACAATTTTGGTATTGGAGATAGTATTCGTTTTCCAAATTCTATTATTTCAATAGATTCAAAAAATGATAAATCAAATGTACAAATAAAAACAAGTGCTTCTAGTAATTTAAATGATGCCAATTTAGAAGCGGAAGTATACACGCTTCAAGATGGACTTCGTATTCAGTGGAAGCCTTCTAATTTCACCCTCAATAATAAAAAGTGGACACTTGAAAAAGAAGGTGAACTGGTACTTCGTAAAAACTTTGTGCATGCCAGCAATGTAAAATTTGTGCAAGGCACCCAAGAAATATTAATTCAAACCGAAGAAGAAGATGGCGGCAACACCAATCAACTTAATATAAAACTCAATAATCTGGTTATTGGAGATATTACAAACCTCGTTATCCAAAAACCACGTTTTGAGGGTATTGCGAATGGAAACATTACATTAAAAAACATTTTTTCTGATATAAAGGCAGACGCCAGAATTAATACCAGCCAGTTACGTGTAGATAACGACTCGCTAGGGCTTCTAAATATTACAGCAGGTTATGATGCAAAAACGGGCAACCTTCCATTTACGGTAGTATCAGACAATAAAGATTATAAAATCCGTGCAAACGGCTTCTACAATTTAACAGACAGTATACAACAACCACTCTACACCAATATTGAACTGAGTGATACCCGAATTAATTTTGTCGAGCAGTTTTTGACAGGCATATTTTCTGAAGTGGACGGTAAAGCAACCGGTCAGTTAAGTATCCAAGGAAATCCAACAAGCCCAACTCTGTTAGGCGAAGTACTTGTCAAAAATGCAACCTTAAAAGTAGATTACACACAGGTAAATTATCAACTTGATAGCTTACGGGTTAAATTTTTAGAAGACGGCATAGACTTTGGAAAGTTTACGGTGCGGGACAAGTATAACAACAAAGCAAATGGCTCCGGTAAATTATATGAAAAGCAGTTTGAAAATATGGCTTTTGATTTTGATGTTACCACCAACAATTTGCTACTCATAGACACCAAGGCAAAAGACAATCCACTTTTTTATGGCAAAGCACTTGGTAAAGCAAACTTTAGTTTTAAAGGACCATCCACCAATGCAAAAATTACGCTTGTAGCAGAATCTACAGACAGTTCTCATATAGTTCTGCCTAACGCAGTATCTAAAGAGTCTGCAAGTGCCGATTTTATTACCTACAAAAAATATGGCACCGAAATACAAGCCGAAAACAAAACATCAAATTTTAATTTACTCGTAGACCTAGACTTAACGGCAAATAATAAAGCAGAAATAGATGTGATACTAGATGACGTTTCTGGTGATATTATTAAAGCAACTGGTAGCGGAAGGCTCAAAATCAGATCTGGCACTACGGAGCCACTTACCATCAGAGGCCGTTATAATATCGATAAAGGAAATTATGATTTTAGTTTTCAGTCACTCATCAAAAAGCCATTTGAACTTATACCTAATAAAGGAAATTATATCGAATGGACTGGGGATCCTAATAAAGCCAATATCAAAATTGATGCCCAGTATACCGCAG
>CANEWV010000155.1 GCA_947442905.1 Chitinophagaceae bacterium
GTGCGGGTGGTTTAACCAAACTTGTAAACAATAAAATTGTAGTGTACTTTGATGGCAACCACGCCAATTTAAAAAAACAAATTAAAGAAGGTATTGCAAAAGTATTATCAGACAATATACTATTTGGAGAAGACATTGGAGAATTTGCAAGCAATCAAGCATTACTTGATTTACCAAAATGGATGCTAGATGGGTATGTAATGTATGCTGCCGAAAATTGGAGTGTAGAAAAAGACGACGCGCTTAAAAGTGCTATGTTAAGTGGCCGATACAACACTTTTTATCAATTTGCGTTTGACAAGCCAACACTTGCGGGTCATGCTTTTTGGCATTACATAGGTGTAAAGTATAGAAAAGAAAACATCACATACCTACTCTATTTAGCTCGGATTTATAAAAACTTAAATAGCGCCTTTTTAAAAGTTTGCAAAAAGAAATTCAAAGAAGTATTATCTGAATTCATGGAATATGAACAGGATAAATATGCTAAAGATATTCGTCAGCGAAAAAATTCACCAAAAGGTCAATTAAATATTTCGGAAGACGTTTCTAAAAAAGATTATTTCAGGTTTCAAGCCAATCCAAATCCAAAAAGCAACAATTATGCCGTGGTAGAATTTAACAGAGGCATTTACAGTGTAAAGCTGATGGAAAATTTTTACGATGGTCGTGTACTTTTAAAATCAGGCGTGAGAACCAACCAAGGAGATATCAATCCCAACTATCCAATTATGGCCTGGGATAATAAAGGCACTAAATTATTAGTGATTTATTCGGAAGAAGGTGCTATTAAAATGTTTGTGTATGACGTGGTAACGCGCATTAAGAGGTTCAAGCAAAAGATTGCAGGCATCGACCAAATTTTAGATGCATCCTATATGCTAGACGCCAATAATGTAGTGATGAGTGCTGCAAAAAATGGCCATACCGATATTTATACTTACAAAATTGAAGAAAACCAATTAACACAGTTTACAGACGATGTTTACGATGATTTGCATCCAAGCTTTGTTTCTTTTCCTAACAAATCTGGCATTCTATTTTCGTCCAACAGGCCTAGTCCGTATGCGCCAAACAGCGATACCGCAATACCTAGCAAATATCATTTCAACGTGTTTATGGTTGACTATTTAAACAATAGTAAAAACAAACAAATCACACAGCTTACCAATTTAAAATACGGAAATGCAAGCTACCCAATGGGCTATAATACCAACCACTTTACTTTTGTAGCTGATGAAAACGGTGTTGGTAATAGATGGGCTGGATTTTTTGCAACGCAAAGAAATGGACTAGATACGCTGTATCATATTGGTGACGATATGCTTCGCAACGCATCACCCAAAGAAATTGACTCTACCCTAAATGCATGGCAAAGAGAAAAACCAGATAGCATTAGTTTTTTCCAGGTATACAAAGACTCTACCTATACTTTCCCTATTACCAATTACCAAAGCTCCCTACTAGAAACTAGAATAGCTGGTGATAAAGGACAGGTGAGTGAAGTAAGACGTGAAGGCGATTATAAATTCTTATACAAACTACGCGTAGACTCTATCGCACTAAAAAAGAGAAATCTCAATATAAGACCCACTACTTACATGAAAAAAGTAATGGATGAAATCAGAGCAGCAGAAGGTAACGCCATTGTTTACAAAAAAAGTATTGATACCTCGTCTAAGGCTAATCTTTTTCAATCGGAATTTTCCGATGAGCCCACAGATAGTTTTTCTGTAAAAAAAGCGGATCTATTAACGGCGAAAGCAAAAAATATTTTAAGTGACTCCAAACTATTTGATTACCGACTTAAATTTAGTAGTGACTATATTTTAAGTGGCTTTTCAAACAACTTGCTACTCAATAGATACCAGCCCTATGCAGGTGGCGCAGGCCCCATTCAATTAAACAATGGTAATAATTTCAACTTCAATTTGAGAATTGGTACCAGCGATTTATTAGAAGACCATAAGTTTATGGGTGGTATACGTTTTGGAACAGACCTAAAAGACAAGGACATCATTTTTAGCTACCAAAATTTTAAAAAGAGATTAGATTGGGGTACTACTTATTATAGAAGCAATGTAACCAACTACTTTAATACACCTTTTTCAAATATGCTTATTACCAATTTGTTCCAAGGTAATATTGCGTATCCATTTAATGAAGTAAAAAGTTTACGTGCCACTTTTGGCCTTCGCATCGATAGGGGGATTTTAAAATCTTATGATAATAGAGTGGGCTATCCGGATCCAGGTGCACTTGCCTACCCCGACACGGCTAGTAAATTTATGGTGTCACGCATCGAGTATGTGCATGATAATACCATCAACCCAACACAAAATATTTGGAACGGACTGCGTTACAAAGTTTTCTTTGACATCAATATGCCAAGCCTTAAAACAGAAATGAACAATGGTAAGGCAACTTTAAACCTAGGCTTTGATGCACGTTATTACTACAAAATTTACAGAAATTTTATTTGGGCCGGAAGAGCTGCTGCTGATTTTTCTTGGGGCGGACAAAAGATTATTTATTATTTAGGAGGTGTTGATAGCTGGATCAATCCAAAGTTTAATAGTCAAAATTTTCCAGCACAGGACCAGAGCTATGCATTCCAATCTTTAGCTGTAAACATGAGAGGCTACCAACAAAATATTGCAAATGGCAACAATGCATTTGTGATCAATTCAGAATTTAGACTGCCTCTTTTTGCAACCATATTTAATAGACCTATCAACAATGCATTTTTACGCAACTTCCAAATCACGCAGTTTATAGATTTAGGAACGGCTTGGAATGGCAAGTACAACGGCATTAAACGCCCAGGTGATGTGATTGTTGACGCAAACTCTCCTGTGGTTGTAAAACTTGATGCAGGTGGTCTTGGACCTTTTGCGGGTGGTTATGGATTTGGCGTAAGAAGTACCCTACTTGGTTACTTTATGAAACTAGATGCTGCATGGCCAATGAAAGGTGTATTTAAAGGAAAGCCTCTCTATTATTTCTCGCTAGGATTTGACTTTTAAAACCTTGGTATTGTAATAACGGCAATTTGCTTGCAGCCCACAGCTGTCACATTTTGGCGATCTGGCAAGACAGGTATACCTGCCATGTAATATTAGCCAGTGGTGTGCTTTGTGCACCAGTTCCGAAGGAATATTTTTTATGAGTTCTTTTTCTACGGCAAGGGGCGTACTTGCTTTTTGTAACACAAGCCCCAGTCTTTTACTCACCCTAAATACGTGTGTATCTACGGCCATGTTGGGTTGCTGATCAATAACACTGGTAATAACATTAGCCGTTTTTCTACCCACCCCTGGAAGCTCCACCAGTTCATCTACCGTCATGGGCACTTCGCCGCCAAATTTTGACAGTAGTAAATTAGCCATGCCTATTAAATGCTTAGACTTATTACTTGGATAAGAAATGCTTTTTATGAGCGCAAACATTTCGTCAAAACTAGCTTTCGCCATTTTTTGTGGCGTAGGAAATTTTGCAAAAATGGAAGGTGTGGTAAGATTAACGCGTTTATCGGTACACTGCGCAGATAGAATAACGGCTACTAATAACTCGAAAGGATTATTATATAAAAGCTCGGTTTCCGCGATAGGAACCTGCGCTTCAAAATAAGCAATGACGCCGGCGTATCTTTCTTTTTTAGTCATGGAAATACTACTAGTCCAATCCTTTTTTAGAATAATTTTTAACCGCTTTTAATGAAAAAAGGGACGGCCTTTTGAGCTCCAATGCATTTAGCTGGGCAATAGAACGGCGGAGGGTTTTTAACTGTTCTTCGAGCACGTAATTGCCTTCTTCTAGAGCAGTATGTATGGCATCAGAGGTGGCTTTGGGGCACTCCTTATAGAGATACAACAACAAATCTTCCTCTTTAAACGGTTCCATACCCCTTATAAACGAGATAGGATCTGCTTTATTTTGTGGGAGCTAAAGAATCTTCGATAATATAAACGTCTTCGCCATCACGCTTCATCAGGTAACGTTCGCGGGCAAATTTTTCGAGGGCAGCAGGATCATTTTGCAAATCGGTAAGCTCGGCTTTGGCTTTTTCAATTTGCTCTTGGTAATACTTTTTTTTGGTTTCCAACTTATCAAGTTCGGCCATGGTTTCTGTTTGCTGAAAATAATTACGCTGGTCAAAAAATAACATCCATACAATAAAAAATATGCCTGCGAGTAGGTATTTATTGGTTAGTATGGATGTTACTTTCTTCATTATAAAAAATTATTTCGTGCCAAACTTGATTTTCCCTTTCGGATAGATAGCTGTTGATCCTAACATTTCTTCGATACGAATTAACTGATTGTATTTTGCAATACGGTCTGTTCTTGAAGCAGAACCTGTTTTAATTTGACCACAGTTTAATGCAACTGCTAAATCAGCAATGGTTGTATCTTCTGTCTCACCACTTCTATGACTCATGATGGTATTGTAACCATTGTGTTGAGCAAGTGTAACAGCATTGATGGTTTCAGTTAATGTACCAATCTGGTTTACTTTTACGAGTAAGCCGTTGGCAATTTTTTTATCGATACCAGTTTGTAAACGGTCTACGTTGGTAACAAATAAATCGTCCCCTACTAATTGACATTTGCTGCCAACCGCTTCTGTAAGGGCTTTCCAGCCATTCCAATCATCTTCTGCCATACCATCTTCGATAGAAGCGATTGGATATTGTTTAACCCATTTTTCCCAGTACTTCACAAGCTCATCACTGCTCATTACTTTACCACTACTCTTATGGAAAACATATTTCTTTTTCTTAGCGTCCCATAACTCACTGTTTGCAGCGTCCATGGCAATCACAATTTGAGAACCTGTTTTGTAACCTGCCGCGCTAATTGCAGCGAGTACGGTTTCAATCGCTTCTTCATTGCTTTGAATGTTTGGTGCAAATCCACCTTCATCACCAACGTTTGTGCTGTATCCTTTTTTCTTTAACACAGATTTTAATGTATGAAAAATTTCAACGCCCCATCTTAAGCCTTCGCTAAATGATGTAGCGCCTACAGGCATGATCATGAATTCTTGGAAATCAATTTTATTATCCGCGTGTGCACCGCCGTTTAAGATATTCATCATTGGGATCGGCAATGTTTTTGCATTGGTACCGCCAATATATCTGAAGAGTGGAAGCGCTGCTTCTTCTGCTGCTGCTTTTGCAAC
>CANEWV010000156.1 GCA_947442905.1 Chitinophagaceae bacterium
ATTGGTGGTGCACTAATTCCTACCATTTCTTACTACTACAACAAGCAACAAATTGATCAAGCAAAAACATTTTTGCGCAGCTCTTTGGATGTAACCATTTTTATTACGATGCCTGTAACGGTTGGATTAATGACACTAGCTCCAGAACTCATTTATACTTTTGCGGGAAAAGAGTTTTCGCCAAGTATTTTATCGATGCAAATTATGTCGGTACTGCCCATTATTATTGGCATTGGACATTTACTATCTTTTCAATGGCTCATTCCTTTTGGCAAAAACAAAGCCGTATTTGTAGCCATGCTTGTTGGGCTGGTAGTAAGCATGCTATCCAACTTATTGCTCATCCCAATTTATTTAGACAAGGGGGCTGCCATAAGTACTGTTATTACCGAATGCATCGTTTGCGCCGCATACTATTACTATCTTAGATCTGAACGTACTATTTCAATCAATAAGCGACTAGTTTTTCAAACAATTTTTTCTAGCTTATTATTTATCCCAATTATATTACTAGTTCGGCTAACCTCGGATAACAATATTGTTATTTGTATTTTATCTATTTTTACTTGCGTTGCCAGCTATTCACTGCTTCAATTTTTTGTCTTTAAAAATTTTGAGGTTTTTAAATCACTATTGTTTAAACGCATAAACGAGTAATGAGCCATCCAAGTAAAAAGATTGCATTTACAATTTGCTCTGCAAATTATGTAGCGCAGGCGCTTGCGCTAGGCGATTCTTTACTTGTGCACAATCCAACGTATCATTTTATCATTGGACTTGTAGATGAAATTGATGAAGCATACCCAATTGTTCATTCAACCAACTATACGCTTATTCCGATCAAGGAAATTGGCATTCCTAATTTTAATACGTTTTGTGCACAATATAATATTACAGAACTAAATACGGCCGTTAAACCATTTTATTTTTCTTATTTATTTGAAAAAAATGAAGCGGTTGAAAGTATCGTGTATTTAGACCCTGACATTTTTGTTTACCATTCTTTTGAATTACTTGAAAAGCATTTGTTGGCTAATCAAATTGTTTTGACGCCGCATATTACAAAGCCTATCAACGACAATAAATATCCTACCGAAACTGATTTTTTGAATGCCGGTATTTATAATTTAGGTTTTATTGCACTAAAGCGAGGCAACGAATCTTTAGCACTTATTAATTGGTGGAAAGATCGACTTACTCATTTATGTAAAATAGATTTTGAAAATGGACTCTTTGTAGATCAATTATGGCTCAACTTTGCGACCCTGTTTTATAAGGAGGTTTTTGTATTAGACAATCCAGGCTATAATATGGCCTACTGGAATTTACAAGAGCGTAGCTTATCAGAAAACAGTACTGGCGCCTACACTGTTAATAACCAATGTCCGCTTGTCTTTTATCATTTTAGTGGATATGATTTACATAAACAATACGCCATCTCTAAATATCAAAACAGGTTTAGCTTTTCGGATAGAAAAGACATAACGCCACTTTTTGACAAGTACCATCAAGATGTTATGAGCCGTGGCTTTGACGCTTTTGCAGCCATCCCTTGTAAGTATGTAGTAAACAGCCCAAACAAAAAGTCGCCTTTTATAAAAAAGCTGGTGCATCAATTAAAAAATTGGAAGCATTCTTTATTACAATCCAACAAGTAACCCTTGAAAACACTCATCATATCCATATTAAAGGGCGGACTTGGCGACCATTTGTTTTATAGTCATTTGCCACGCATTGCTAAACAAAACGGCGGTTATAATCAGGTATATATTTCTAATGATTCAATTTTCAGAAACCCCGATACTAAAAAATTGGTATGGGAGCTAAACCCATACCTAGATGGATTTACAAACGAAGCTGGCATTTTTTATTTTTCAGATAACATACTAGCGGGTCAAAATTTATTGGATCATTTAATGCTTGCTTACGGGCTCGATGATCATAAAAGAAACCATGAGCCTGAAATTTATTACAAGCCTAAACTAGTAGAGGCATTTATTCATAAAACCATTTACGACCCTAACTTCATATCCTATACCGGAGATATCAAATACGCCAAAACCATTCAAAACTGGTTTACACATGCGGGTATTGAACCAGATGCGCAAATGAAAGTGCTGGGGGGTAGGGCCATAGAAATTGATTGTAGTAACAGAGCATCTACGCCAGACCTTTTTACCTTTTGCGACCTACTCTATTCGGCAAAAGCGATTTACTGCTTAAGTACCGGCACCGGAACCCTTGCGGCTGCGCTACAAAAACCAGTAACGGTGCTTTATGGGGAGGGGCTACAAGCGGCCTATAGGCATTCAGGTTTACACCACTATATCAATGTAGGAAACGATTTTACCGCTTTAGACAAAGTAAAAAAATGGGTGACCAAACAATTGGGCCAGGTTATGCCAATTGGCAAAAAATAACAGCTCGCATGCGCATATTTTTTTAAATTGCACCATATGTTTGTTTTGCCCTTAATTTATTGCAGTGCCTTTTTTGCGGCAATTCATGCACTTTATAAAAAAAGAGAACAAGGCATCTTTTTATTTATCATTTTTGGGCTTCCTATCTACACCATTTCATTGTCGGTGGCTTACATGTATGGACTTGAAAAATTAATCCCATTTTTTCAAGTTTTTAAGGAAATAAGTATTGTATTTTTTTTACTCTATGCAATTAGTCAATTAAAAGCTAATAATAACTGGACCAGTATTGACAAATTAATGCTTACTTTTTTGTGCATTAATATCTTGTATGCCTTATTACCCATTGGTACATATACTTTTTTTGAAAGACTCCTTGCACTCAAAAGTTTAAGCTTTTTCCCGCTCGTATATTTTACCGGAAGGCTGCTCCAAAAAGACGCTATTCACTTACAGCAAATTTATATGCTGATAGGTATACTAACTGTTGTTGTAGGCGGAGTATTATTTATAGAATTTTTGACCTACACACATATACAATCAGTTAGTGGCTACGCTAGTTTTAATGAACATTTTTTTGATCAAGACCCTTCTGGTACGTATGGCCTTACCTGGACTTTTGAAATTGAAAATGGCATGAAACGATTTGCCAGCTTGTTTTCTACCCCATTAGAACTTGCAGCAGCATCACTTATTTCGTTGTCAGCAGTGGCCGCCATGGTTACAACAAGTGACAATAAAATAAAACTTAATGCTTTTACCACGCTTACACTGGTGGCAAGTATGTTTTGTATCAGCTTTGCGCTTTCGAGGGCTTCGCTGGTGAGCTATTGTATTATGTTATACGTATATGCACTTCTCACTAAAAAGAAATTATTATTACAAATTATACATACTGCAGCACTTGCTGCAGGAGCTGTACTTCTTCTGATTTCTTTTAATAACGATTTTGTAGATTTCATTATCAACTCTATCACTTTTACCAACGCTTCAAGTGTTGGACACTTAATTGAGTGGGCCAATGGATTTGAATCGATGGTTAAAGATCCATTAGGTATTGGGCTAGGTAATGCAGGTCGTATTTCGGGATTTTCGGGATACAATGTGGGGGGGGAAAATCAATTTATTATTATTGGCGTTCAAACGGGCATTATAACAGCAGGCATTTACATTGCAATGTACATAATGGTGATGCGAAAGGCATTACAGCTATTTAAAACCCAAACGGGTAAAATTAGAAGACTGGCACTATTTATATTTCTAATAAAAGTAGGTATGCTTATCCCACTTTTTACTTCGGAGGCAGAGTCATACATTTACATCAGCTATATTACATGGATTTTAACGGGTTTACTTATGAGTATGAGTAGTCGTTTAGAACCGTCTATCAAATAAGAAAGTTAGAGATGAGCGTATTTAAATTATTTGTAAACCACCATAAAAAAGATTCTTTTGTAAATAGAATTAGGCAAAAAAGGTTTGCGGCGCAACAACAACATTTAGAGCAGTTACTGGAGCAAAAAGAAAGCATTAAAATTTTAGATATTGGCGGCGAAATAGATTTTTGGAAACATATGGGCTGGCAAAATGAACGTTGCACCATTTATCTCTTAAATTTAGAAGATCGCATTGCGGCATGCAGTGGAGACAACAATGGTTTTGTGTGGGTACAAGGCAACGCACTAGATTTACCCTTCCATGCTGGCGACTTTGATGTACTATTTTCCAACTCAGTAATTGAACATGTAGGCAGCTACCAAAATCAAGCCCTTTTTGCATCGGAGGTAAACAGGGTTTGCAGCAAATACATCATTCAAACACCAAGCTTGTGGTTTCCATTAGAGCCGCATAGTTTGCTTCCACTTTTTCAGTTCATCCCGCACCGAGTTAGAGCTGTACTAATTATGTTATTTAACATCAACTATTTTCCAAAACAAAAAACATACAATGAGGCATTAGCGGTATCAAGGTCTACCCTCATGTTTTCTAAAAAAAGATTTCAGCAAATTTTTCCGGACGCTACTATACAGGTAGAAACATTATTTGGTATTCCAAAATCCTATACTGCTATTAAAATGTAATTTGTATATGCAGGTAAAAAAACAAAAAATAGGTATTGATATCCGCGATTTAAAAATTGCAAAAACGGGTGCACATACCTATTTGAGTGAACTGTGCAAAGCCATCAATAATAAGCAAGCTCTACAGTTCCAATACGTTTTTTTAGACACCCGCCTCCCTATTTATACCGGCAGCCATAAAATTGGAAAATTATGGGAGCAAATAAATTATGTTTTTTGGAAACAGGTTACACTGCCCATAAAAGCATGGCTAAACGGCTGTAGGCTTGTGTTTTGTACCGATTATTTTGTTCCCTACACACAACTAAGCTTTACCACTATTCCGGTTTTTCATGACGCTTTTTTTTGGGAATATCCAGCGCATTATAATAAATATTGGCTTTGGTTTTTTAATACACTAGGTGTTAGCGCTGCAAAAAAATCAAGCGCTATTGTAACTGTTACAAATTATGCTAAGCAGCAAATTGCAACATATTCGGGCATTGATGCAGCAAAAATTATTCCCATACATATTGGACCTAAATCGAGTATTACAGAACCACAACAAAAAATAGACCCACATTCTAGTGGTAACAACTGGCAACAGTTGCTACAAAAAAAATACATACTACATGTTGGTACCATCGAAAAAAGAAAAAATCTTGCTACACTTATAACTGCATTTGAACAACATATTATTA
>CANEWV010000157.1 GCA_947442905.1 Chitinophagaceae bacterium
TTTAGCGGATTAAAAACCTCCATCTTATATTTTTTACAAAAGCAGGAGCCTGGTTTTATTGAAGCCAATAGAGACGACTTGTGCGCCTCGGTGCAGCATGCAATTGTTACGATTTTAATTAAAAAGCTTCAAAAAGCGGTGGTGCAAACCGGCGTTAAACAGGTATGTATTGCAGGTGGGGTGAGCGCTAATAGTGGCCTACGAAACGCACTAATGGAGGCGGGTAAAAAGTACAATTGGGCGCCTTTTGTGCCTCCATTCGAATATTGCACAGACAACGCCGGTATGATTGCTATAACGGCTTATTATCAGTATTTAGCGGGCCAGTTTACAAGTTTGGACGCGAGCCCTAGTGCGCGGGCTGTTTGGGCGTAAGCTCCCTCTAGTTCATTTAGCCATTTATTTTAGCGGTTTTATTGCAGCATTAATTGTAATTTTGCGGCCTCAAACCCTGATTCATCTTATGATTAGTGCTAGAAATATTACCCTCGCTTATGGTAAGCGTGTACTCTTTGACGAAGTAAATATCAATTTCATCAAAGGGAATTGTTATGGCGTTATTGGTGCCAATGGTGCCGGTAAGTCTACGTTTTTAAAAATCCTTAGTGGAGAAATTGAACCCAATAAAGGAACCGTAGATATTTCGCCAGGTGAGCGTATGAGCTTTCTAAAGCAAAACCAATTTGAATTTGATACCTGTACGGTTTTGAATACCGTACTCATGGGCCACAAAAAAATGTGGGAAGTGATGCACGAGCGTGAAGCAATTTATGCCAAAGCAGATTTTTCTGAAGAAGATGGTTTACGTGCCGGAGAATTAGAAGGAGAGTTTGGCGAAATGGGAGGCTACACTGCAGAAAGTGACGCCGCTACACTTTTAAGTAGCCTTGGTATCAAAGATGATATGCATGCGAGTGCTATGCAAGATATTCCGTCAAATATGAAAGTGCGTGTGTTATTGGCACAAGCATTATTTGGTAACCCGGATATCTTATTACTTGATGAACCTACCAACGGTCTAGATATTGAAACCATTGGTTGGTTAGAAAACTTTTTAGCAGAATACGAAAACATTGTACTGGTTGTAAGTCACGACAGACACTTCTTAGACACCGTGTGTACGCACGTTGCAGACGTTGATCGTTCAAAAATTAAAACCTTTACGGGCAACTATACTTTCTGGTATGAGTCTTCTCAATTGATGAGCAGACAAATGAATGATAAGAATAAAAAAGTAGAAGATAAGCGTCAAGCGCTTATCGATTTCATTGCCCGATTCTCTGCCAATGCTTCTAAAAGTAAGCAAGCAACTTCTAGAAAAAAGGCGTTGGAAAAATTAACCATCGAAGAAATTGAACCGTCTAACCGTAAATATCCAGGTATCATTTTCCAACCACTTAGAGAGGTAGGAAATCAGATTTTGAACGTGGAGAATTTGAAAAAAACAGTGGATGGAAGAACCCTATTTGATAAAGTAACTTTTAGCGTTAACAAAAACGAGAAGATTGCTTTTATAAGTAAAGATCCATCTGCGGTAACCCATTTCTTTGATGCCATCAACGAAATCACGGTTGCGGATGCAGGTAAATTTGAGTGGGGTACCACCATCACCAAAGCATATTTACCCGTAGAAAATGGGGAATTTTTTACGGAAGGCCTTACCCTTATGGACTGGTTGAGACAATATGTTCCTGCGCACGTAACAGACGCCGACGAACCTTTTATTAGAGGATTTTTAGGTAAAATGTTGTTTAGCGGAGACGATATTATGAAAAAAACCAATGTACTAAGTGGTGGAGAAAAAGTACGTTGTATGGTTAGCCGTATGATGCTACAAAATCCCAATCTTGTAATACTCGATCAGCCTACCAACCACCTAGACCTAGAAAGTATCCAAAGTTTCAACGAAGGATGTATGACTTTTCCGGGTGTAGTGCTCTTAACATCTCATGATCATACGTTTATGCAAACCGTGGCAACACGTATTATTGAGTTAACGCCAAAGGGCATCATTGATCGTTTAATGACTTTTGATGAGTATATGGAAGACGGTCGTGTGCAAGAATTGAGGGCAGAGATGTATAGCTAAGTTACTGAAAATGAATCAAATAGCGCATAAATAATCCGCAACAGATAAATAATTTAAAAAAAGGGATTTTCGTATTGGTAATTTGAAGCATTTCCTTACCTTTGCCGTCCCGAAAAAAATAGAGTCATGGCAAGAGTATGTCAAGTTACAGGTAAAAAACCGATTGTTGGAAATAGTGTTTCACACTCTAACATCAAAACAAAGCGTCGTTTCTTACCTAATTTACAGAAAAAGCGTTTCTTTTTTGCTGAAGAAGACCGTTGGGTTTACCTAAAGGTTTCAACTGATGCACTTAGAACGATTAATAAAAATGGTTTAGCTTCCGTAATCAAAGAATTGAGATTAAAAGGAACAAAAATCTAATTTACAATAACAAAGTAAACGACCAATACAATGGCAAGAAAAGGCAATAGAGTACAGGTTATTTTGGAGTGCACAGAGCACAAGGCCACTGGTCTTGCTGGTACAAGCCGTTATATCACTGTAAAAAACAAGAAGAATACGCCAGAGCGTATGGAGTTAAAGAAGTTTAACCCAATCATGAAAAAAGTAACTGTTCATAAAGAAATTAAATAGTAATGGCAAAATCTGCATCGAAAAACGCGAAAGTAAAAGATCTTAAGGCTTCTGCAGAAGCTAAAAACTGGACCAAAGTGATCAAGGCTGTTAGAAGCCCTAAATCTGGCGCCTATACTTTTAAAGAAAATATCATTCACAAAGACAAAGTGAACGATTTCTTAAAAGAGAAATAGTTTCAGTACTTAAACTTATTCATAAAGCTTTCTCCTCATCGGGAAGGCTTTTTGTATTTTTACACCTCAAATTAGTACTATGGGATTTTTAGGAAAGCTGTTTGGTATCAAAGAAAAGGAGCGTTTAGACCAGGGTTTACAACAAACCAAGGAGGGCTTTTTTGCTAAAATCACCAAAGCCATCGCCGGTAAAAGTACCGTTGATGACGAAGTGCTAGATAACCTCGAGGAAGCGCTTATTGGTGCCGATGTGGGTATGGAAACTACTATCCAAATTATTGAACGCATAGAAAAAAGAGTTAAGCAAGATAAATACTTGAATACAAGTGAGTTAAATACTTTACTTAAACAAGAAATTGAATCTATATTAGTTGATGCACCCGAGCCTGAATACAAAGACTTTACCATTCCAGCTGGTAAAAAGCCCTATGTGATTTTAGTGGTGGGCGTTAATGGAGTAGGCAAAACCACCACCATTGGAAAGCTAGCCAACAACTATAAAAAGGCTGGTAATCAGGTTGTACTGGGTGCGGCAGATACCTTTAGAGCAGCAGCCACCGAGCAACTTACCATTTGGAGTGAGCGCGTTGGTGTGCCCATTGTTAAGCAAACCATGGGGGCCGATCCAAGCGCGGTCGCTTTTGATACCGTAACTAGCGCCGTGTCTAAAAATGCCGACGTGGTTATTATTGATACCGCCGGGCGTTTACACAACAAGTTACACCTGATGGATGAGCTGGGTAAAATTAAGCGGGTGATTCAAAAGGTAATACCAGGTGCTCCACACGAAGTAATGCTTGTATTAGATGGTTCTACTGGTCAAAATGCCCTCGAGCAAGCCAAGCAATTTACAGCTACCACCGAAGTGACGGCTTTGTCCATTACCAAACTAGATGGCACCGCAAAAGGCGGCGTAGTGCTAGCCATTGCTAGCCAGTTTAAAATTCCGGTAAAATATATTGGGGTAGGCGAAAAAATAGATGACCTGATCATTTTTGACAAGCACGAATTTGTTGACAGCCTATTTAAAGGTGTAACGAACAGCTAATCCACCCCAACCTCCTTCAAAATAGGTATGTCCCACTAGGTTAAATGAGGGCTGCCAGTCAAAACTAATGGCTAGGGGCGCGTTTGGTATTTTATAGTCTAAACCAATTACGCCGTCCACACCAATTGCAAAAACAGCCGTGCTAGGCGGGTTTCTAAGCCTCCAACTACTATTCCAAAGGCCAAAGTGGCCACCACCACCCACGTACCACTCAAGACCCTCTGCGTTTGGTACAGGCATGTGTTTTTCATATAAACCCGTTAATCTAAAGCCGTCTTCGTTAAAATAAGCTAGTAATTCCTTGGCTACAGACTCCGTCATATACTGTTTATAGGTAATGG
The DNA here is from genome assembly GCA_947442905.1 of Chitinophagaceae bacterium. The sequence goes on from CANEWV010000157.1 coordinate 4,231, forward strand.
CGCCTGGGTATACTTTAACACCAATAGATTGAAGAATGGGTTTAGTAGATTGAGCCCCCGCGTAAAAGGCAGCAACAAATAATAAAGCGGTAAAAAGTAGTTTTTTCATAAATGGGGGTTTGAAAATACCCTACAAAAATAAATATGAATTACTGAAAGAATAGTTAAGGTTGCTCTTTAATAATTATTTAGGTTTGTAGTATGCATGATTTTAAAGAATTGGTGGCCGAATTTGGAACCCGTTTTGGGGTAGCTCAATTTCCGGCAACCCCTGCAAGCCTGTATGAACCTGGCGAATATTTTTTAAGTATTGGCGGTAAAAGAATTAGACCCATTTTATGTGTGCTAGGTAATGAGCTTTTTAGTGAAATTACTGAGGACGCCTGGTCGCTTGCCACAGCCATTGAGCTCTTTCACAATTTTACCCTCATTCATGACGATATGATGGACGCTGCTTCGTTAAGGCGTGGCATGCAAACAGTACACACCAAATATGGTGATAATACCGCGCTTTTAACTGGCGACGTCATGCTCATTAGAGCCTACGAAAAATTACAAAACATTAACCCGGCCTATTTACCTAAAATATTAAGCCTCTTTAATACCACCGCAAGAGAAGTTTGTGAATGTCAGCAACTGGATATGGATTTTGAAAAAATGCCATCGGTTACGCAGGATGCTTACATCCATATGATTACCCTTAAAACCTCGGTGCTACTTGCGGCTAGTTTAGAAATGGGGGCCATATTAGGAGGCGCTACGCCAAACAATTGCAAACACCTCTATGAATTTGGAAAAAATTTGGGCATTGCATTTCAAATACAAGACGATTATTTAGACGCTTTTGGCGACCCACAAAAATTTGGTAAAGAAGTAGGTGGCGATATCAGACAAAA
>CANEWV010000158.1 GCA_947442905.1 Chitinophagaceae bacterium
AACTGGTTTTAATGCCAGCCCCGGCGGTACTCGTGGTAGCGATGGTGCTTTCTCCTCGCGAGGACTCGCGGCTTTTTTCTGGAGTTCTACTGCTTTCGATGCCAACAATGCTCACCGTCTCCAAATAGTTGGTTCTCTTGCTAATGTAATTGATGATAATTGGTGGAAGGATTTCGGTAATTCAGTCCGTTGCCTCAAAGATTAACTATTTGTCTTTTTGCGGCGAGGTTTGCAGGTGGGTGGTGTTGGATTTGTTGAATGGTTCATAGCTTTTTTGGAAAATATGTTGTATTAATAAAGGTATCCAATTAGACAAGTTAAATTGTCTAATTGGATATTTTCATAGTAGTATTAATCAAACTGACCTTTCCTAAAATAAATTTACCCTTTTCATACCTGACCCCTTGAGGTCACATGGCTATTGATCATTATCCCCTGGCGGCAGAATGTCCTGTAGAGACGATGCACGCCTCGTCTTTTTTACAAAAAAGGTTAAATGTAAATTTCTCCCACTTTTACCTATTTCTGAATCAGGATGAAAATTTTTTAAGGATTGTAGAGGATATCTTTGGTTTAGACGGAGCGTTTTTTTCTAGAATATCCGTTTTTTATTTCGCAATTTGTCGATATGTCAACGCATAATCTCTACCTGGATAGCTTTTTCAAGGTAGCATCTACTCGATTATTTTCAATAAAAAAATGACATTTCGCACTTTTCCACCCTTTTGAGGCACATTTTGAGGAAAATTTCCTTTGATTCTCAGAATCCAAGGAAAGTGGAGGCTGAGAAATTGGGTTTATCATTTTAATGTGTTCACATTTGTGCTTATATAATATTTTAAAAAGTATAAAATGACAATAAGAATTTTACTATTCTCCTTGCTTCCACTTTTGAGTTTTGCACAGTCTAACTCAAAAGTGACTATACAGAATAATAAGCAAACTAGTGAGAAGGGGCCATTAGAGCCAAAACGAAATACATTTTATAATTTGGATGAAATTAAGGTACGCTGGAAGAAGGCGGCTCTTGAGAATTGTCCCATGGTAGTCTGTCCTACCTCTTCAGTGCCTGGTCCATGTACTACCATTTTGGCCACGCCGATGGGACCATCTTCTGCGAGTGTTTCGTTTGTTCCACCCACAAATGACGGAGGGAGTCCTATAACCGGTTACGTTGTGACAGCTACACCAACCTCTTCAGCACCTGCAAAACGAAAATCTTCTTCTGTTATTATTGTTACTGGGACATCCTCGCCCATATTATTGACTGGACTGTCATTTGGTACAAATTATATTTTTTCTGTGCTTGCAACAAATGCTGTTGGTGGATCGCCCCCGATTACTACCACCACTACTGTTACGCCATGCATCCTAAATACCGCAGCGGCCTCGACAAATCAAACGCTTGTGGTGAACACTGCTTTAACGAATATCATGATAGCAACGATGGGTGCAACGGGTATATCAAATGTAGGTGTTTCTGGTTCTAACAGTTTACCAGCTGGGGTAAGTGCCACTTGGGCCGTTAATACCATTACCATTAGTGGAACACCGACAGCAACGGGCACGTTCATCTTTAGCATTCCGTTAACAGGAGGTTGTGGCAGTGTGAATGCGACGGGAACGATTACGGTAAATGCAGTATCGTTAGCTACCCTGACGACTACGGCGGTAAGTGTTGTTACGGATATAGGAGCGAGCAGTGGAGGAAACATCACGGCAGACGGTGGCGCAGCGATTACAGACAAAGGGGTTGTCTGGTCAACGAGCACTTTACCGACGGTATCTTTGAGCACTAAAACGACCGACGGCACAGGCACAGGTATATTTACCTCAACGATAAGTGGCTTGACAGCAAGTACGAAGTATTATGTGAGGTCTTATGCGACCAATACGTCGGGCACATCGTATGGCAGTGAATTAGATTTTACCACATGTACCCTCAATATAGCAGGAACTGCCTCATCAAATCCATCGCTTCAGGTGAACACGGCTTTGACGACTTCTATCATGATAGCAACGACAGGGGCAACGGGAATATCAAATGATGCTGCTTCTGGCGCCAATGGTTTACCAGCTGGCGTAAGTGCCACTTGGGCCGGTAATACCATTACCATTAGCGGAACACCGACAGCAACGGGCACGTTCAGCTATAGCATTCCGTTAACGGGTGGTTGTGGTAGCGTGAATGCGACGGGAACGATCACGGTTTGTTCGGTTCTAAACACAGCGGGTACACCGTTGACAAGTCCAACGATTGTGGTGAATTCTGCCGCCCTAATGGCAACGCCTATTAAAATTGCGACAATAGGAGCGACAGGTATTGGGGCACCCACGGGCTTACCTGACGGTGTGATCGCTAGTTGGATGTCTAATGAAATAACAATTAGAGATACACCCACGGTATCGGGTACATTCAATTATACGATTCCCTTAACAGGAGGATGTGGGACTGTAAATGCAACAGGTATTATGACAGTGATACCTGCCTGTCCAAACGGTAAAGATACAATTAGGGATATTGACAACAATAGCTATAATATTGTGGCTATTGGCACCCAATGTTGGACAAAGGAAAATTTAAGGGTGAGAAAATATAATGATGGTACAAGTATCGTGTTTGATAATTATGGTGGAGCATCTGGTCAAGCAGGAAGCCAAGACACCTGGTCTAATTGGACTGTCGGTGCTCATACCATTTATGCAAACGATAGTACGCCTACCACTGGAAATCTTGCTATCTACGGATATCTATACAATTGGTATGCTGCAGCTGGAATTATTACAAACGGTGGAACCTCGACAAAAAATATTTGCCCGACAGGTTGGCATGTTCCTACGGATTCTTCATGGACCGTATTAACGGATTATCTTGGGGGGCTAACTTTAGCGGGGAGTAAAATGAAAGCTATTAGTACCACTTATTGGTCTACTCAAAGTGCAGGAACTAATAATTCTAGTAATTTTTCCGCTCTACCAGGTGGTTGGCGTGATAGCACTGGTCAATTTGCAGGAGTAGAAATTTGGGCTTTATTTTGGAGTGCTACCAGAATTGGTACCACCTGTACCGCATGGTACCGCTACTTGAGCCATATTAATGGCACGGTTGATAGAAGCCCATACCCTTTGAAAAATGGCTTCTCCATTCGTTGCCTCAAAGATTGACTAATTTGACCATTTAGTGAGTTGTGCTATCGTTCTGACTACACGATGTTTTTTAGAACAACCGTCATACATAGTTCAACAAAAACAGATAGTCAGTAGAGAATTTTATAAATAACGCCCAAGTGGATAAAGTAATTGATTCACTTGGGCGTTATTTAAGACGGAATAAAACCAAATTGTACGTGAAAGGTTTCAATATAAAATCGTTCCTAACATTCGGTTTTGAATCACGGATTTTATGGATTACAGTAGTTCACGGATTATGGCGTACCTCTTCGTTTTAAAAATATTAGTTATTCGTAGATGTATGTCTCATGGCGCCATACTTCATACAGGGGGCTTAGCCCCGCTGTCTTAGTAACCTCACTGTTAGGTTACAAATTTTAAAACGCCCTCTAACGACCGAAAAATGGCGTTTTCAAAGGGCAGAAGGGTTAAAACTCTTTTGAGCTGTAGGTGCAAATAATAATTAGTTTGGGTTAATTAGTTGAGAATGAATAAAACACCATTTAAAATGGTTAGTTTCAACGATTAGTTTTTTATTACTCTCAGGTAAATATTGTAATGCTTGTATTAAATGGAATAGGTATATTCCTTTCGATTTTGTTATTAGTATATAACAAAGGTTATAAATCAGCCAATGTATATTTGGGTCTGTTTTTGTATTTATCTAATTTAATTTCTTTATCCCTTTACCTTCATATATTCAGCAATTCTAAAGCAGTTTTAGCTTTTGTGATGAGTATTCCTATTAATCCTTCAGCTTATACTTTAGGTCCGCTGGCTTATCTTTACGTGAGATCTATATTAAGGGATAATGCCAGGTTTACTAAATATGACGGCTTACATTTTGTTATTTTTGCTGTTAATTTTATCGGACGACTACCTTATAATCTGGTAGGTTGGGAGGAAAAATTAAGGATAGCCAATGATATTATAAACCATTCCTGGGAAGGTATAAGTTTTTCAAATAAAAATAATATTTTACCTGTAAGAATTAATAGTGTCCTAAAGGGAATTCATTTTTTTCTCTACCTGATCCTTATTTGGGGCCTTATTCTTAAAAATAAATTTAATATATCCTCCTTTGGGAAGGTTGGCAAACAGCTAAAAATAGTTAAAAACTGGCTTTACTTTTTTGTCATTATGGCTACCTTTTTAGCTTTTATTTTTGTGTTTATTGTCCTTTTATTTTTAATTACTAAAGATAAGATTACATTTCAATCTGAGGGGAAAATACTGTTTTTACTGGTTTTCATTGGATTAATTATGTTAATTCTTGGCCTTGTTTTGTTTCCTCAAATCCTATATGGCATTCCAATAGAAAAATTAAAGTTACCAGAGAATAATAATGAAATCAAAGAACCAATAGTTATTGAAACGGAAAGTTTTTCCTTTTCTGAGGATTATATAGATAAAATAAGAATGTTGCTTGAAATTTGGAAGAAGGAACATAAATTTTTAAATGCTGATTCAAGTACACATATTATGTCCAGGGAAATCGGTTTGCCTGTTCATCATGTAACTTATTTTTTCAACCAGATTAGTAATGAAAAATATATTTATTGGCGTAATAGGTTGAGGGTCGAATATGCCATTGATTTAATTAATAGACAAGAAGGATACAACAAAACCATTGAAGTATTAAGGAAAGAGTGTGGTTTCAAGTCTTATTCGGCTTTTTTTCAAACTTTTAAACAGATTACAGGAAAATTACCAAAAGATTATATCAGAGATATCAAATCATAATTCATTTCTGTAGAGACGATGCACGCATCGTCTGTTTTTTGACATATTTTCATGCCTGACCCCTTGGGGTCACATGTCTATTGTGATCATTATGCCCCTGGCGGCACAATTTACCCTATATACTTATAATACCATTGTAATTGGCACCCAATGTTGGACAAACAAAAATTTAAAAGCTACTTTATACAATGATGA
>CANEWV010000159.1 GCA_947442905.1 Chitinophagaceae bacterium
AAGCACGTTAATGGTTTCAATGTCTGCAGGATTGATAGAATTCAAATCCACCAGTGATTGTTGTACTCCGTCAATGATCACTGTAGGATCCGTACCAGTAAAAGAAGGAATACCTCTTATTAATACGGTAGGTTTAGCGCCAGGCGATCCACCTTGTATTACATTTACACCAGCTGCTCTACCTTGTAAAGCTTCTTCCGTTCTTACAGCGTTAATTTTTTCGATATCGGCGCTCTTAATAGTTGAAATAGCACCAGATACTTTTGTTATTTTCTGGGAACCATATCCAACCACTATCACTTCGTCTAAATTATTTGAATTACTTAGTTCTAAAAGAAAGTCTGTTTTGCTAGAAGCATTCACGAAACGTTCAATTGAAGTCATTCCAACAAAGGAAATGACCAAACTAGCTCCTTTGGTTGGAATACTAATAACGAATTGACCATTTTGGTCAGATACAGTGGATTGTTTAGTTCCTTTTACAATAATAGTCGCCCCAGCAAGGTTCTCACCGGTAGCTTTATTATTGACTTTGCCTTTAAACTGGATGTTTTGAGCATAAGCTCCCACCATCAAGCATAAAACAAAGGCAGTTGACAACAAAATCCTGAGTTTTAATTTCATAAGTACTTGGTTAATAGTGAAAAATCGATTTTTGGTTTATATTTAATAAGTGCATTTAAGCAATGATTAACCCTGAAAATGACTTAATTCAAACTTGAAATTAATTATTTTGTGCTTTTACAATCATCTTGTGGAATACATCCCAAGATTTTGTATAAAAGACTAAAACAAACGTTTGCAAGCATGAAAAAATAATTTTTAAGATGCTAAAATTCATGATTTTACTTCATATTACCTTAATGTTAACTACATCATTACTACATCAAAAATGTTAAATAGGAATAAATAGGCTTAAATAACTACATCATTACTACATCAATTATATTTCATATATTTAATTACCGAAAACGATTGCATTAATGAAAAAGTTAATACTATATTTTTTATTGCCCCTAACTGGGCTTGCTCAAAACACCATTGGTATCCCTGATATCATAAATTATTCAAAGGCTGACTATAAAGCAGGGCTCCAAAACTGGGATTTTAAACAGGATAATAATGGCATTATATACGTAGCCAATAACGAAGGCTTGTTAAGTTACGACGGTACCTATTGGAAATTGTACCCTCTTCCTAATAAAACCATTGTAAGGTCGGTTGAAATTGGTGCCGATAATAAAATATATGTGGGTGGTCAGGATGAATTTGGCTATTTCGCACCGGCCAAAAATGGGCAATTACAATACCATAGCCTAATTACTAGCTTACCCGATTCCGAAAGGGATTTTGCGGACGTATGGGATATAGCCTACTATAAAGACGAGGTGTTTTTTAAGACATCAAGGCGCATATTTAGGTTAACAAGTAAAAGGATAAGTATTACACACGCCCCTTCGGAATGGAGTTTTATGGGAGAATGCAAAGGGAAATTATACGCACATGATATAAAAATGGGCATAATGACCTTTAAAAACGATCAATGGAAGTCCTTGCCAAGCGGAAATTTAACCAATGTGGAAGTAACCGCTATCCTACCTATAAAGAATGCAATTATAGTAACCACCTTAAAAAACGGTGTATATCATTATAGTAATACTGGCGCCACAAAAATAGTCAGCCCGGCAACTGGTGCAATTGAAAAAGAAAGAGTTTACACTGCCACAGCTATCAATAATGAATGGATAGGCTTAGGCACTACCAATGGAGGGGTTTACATAATAGACGAAAAAGGGAACTTAATACAAAACTTATCCAAGCGGGAGGGCCTGCAGAACTATAATATACTATCTATATTTTCCGACGACCAAAGCAATTTGTGGCTAGGATTAAATAATGGTATTGACTGTATTGGCTTTAATAAAGCAATTAAGCATATTAACCCAAATAATCAGGACGCTTCGGCCTATGCTACTATTATATACAAGGACAATTTATACGTGGGCACTTCAAGTGGTTTGTATAGTGCGCCATTAAATGGGGCAAGCGATTTAAGTTTTAACCGAGGCAATTTTACTGCTATCAAAAATAGTGCAGGCCAGGTGTGGAGTTTAGCCAATATAAATGAGAAATTATTATTAGCACATCACGAGGGCGCATTTCAAATACAACAAAACGAAGCCAGGTTAATTTCTAATAAAACAGGCTTCTGGAATTTTCAAACTGTTTCTGCAAGTGGCACCGAAAGTAAAATAGTGGCAGGCAATTATACAGGGCTATTGTTTTTAAACGACAATGGAAATAATATTGCCACTACGAATGGTGTAAAAAACTTTACACAGTCGTCCCGTTTTGTAGCCATGGACGAGGAAGCGGATATATGGGTGTCGCATCCTTTTCATGGGTTGTACCGAGTTGAAAAAGACACCACAAGCAAATTGGCCCCTAAATTATATACCGACAAAAACGGATTGCCCTCTAGTTTAAACAACCATGTATATAAAGTAAAAAACGAAATAGTAGTAGCCACCGAAAAGGGTGTTTACAAGTATAATACACAAACCGACAAGTTCGAACCCTACGGTTTTTATCAAACCTTATTGGGACAACAAAGTTTGCGCTATTTAAAGGAGGACCTGGATGGTAATATTTGGTTCATACACGAAAAGCAATTAGGTGTATTGGACATGAGTACAAAAACGCCTAAAATTATATATATCCCCGAATTAAATAATAAATTATTAAGTGGTTTTGAATTAGTGTATCCCGTAAATGAAACTAATGTATTTATTGGAGGCGAGAACGGCTTATTTAATTTAAACTACGCGAAGTATAAAAAAAATAGTTACAAATTACAAGTACGCATAAGGGAAGTGCGCGTTATAGGGGAAGGAGATAGTTTATTGTATGGAGGTTATTTTGGGAATATAAATGAAAACCAATTACAGCAACAAGGACAATCGCCAAACCTAGGAGGACAATGGGATGTAATACATTTTGAATATTCCACAGCCTTGTTTGGCCTAAAAAATAATTTGGAATATAGCTATAGGTTAAAGGGGCTGGACGAAAACTGGTCCAAGTGGAATAGTAAAACCGAAAAGGAATATACGAATCTGCCTGCAGGAAATTATACATTTGAAATAAAAGTGCGCAATAATTTAGGAGCAGAATCGGAGTTGGATTCTTACCGTTTTTCGGTGCTACCTGCATGGTACGTTTCAAAGTGGGCTTTCATGTTTTATTTACTAGTACTATGCTTCATTGTATTCATGTTAAATAAGTTGCAGAAGAAAAAATTTATCCTACAGCAGGAAAAATACGAGAAGGAACAAAAGCTTTTAAATAATTTAAAGCAATTAGAAATAGACAAAGCAAAAATTAAGATTACCGAAATCAAGAACGAAAAGTTACAGTTAGAAGTAGATAATAAAAATAACGAACTACTCAACTTTACCATGCACTTAGTGCAAAAGGGGGAACTGTTATCGGATTTAAAAACGCATATGTCAAAAATGACAAAAGTATTGGAAAATTCATCGGGTCTGGACGAATTAAAAAAAATGATTAAGGTAATCAATGACGCCGACAAAATGGACAAGGATTGGGAAAATTTTATTTACCATTTTGACAAAGCACATAATTCATTCACTATAAATATAAAACAAAGGTTTCCAAAGCTAACAGCGAACGAATTAAAGTTATGTACTTTTTTACGCCTGAATTTATCCACTAAGGAAATTGCACAGTTAATGAATATATCGCTACGTGGTGTGGAACTTGGTAGGTATCGGTTACGCAAGAAATTAGAGTTGCCGACAGAAACAAGTTTATTTGAATTCTTTAATTCTATTTAAAGGAATAGACTTTTAGAGGTAATAATTAATTCGCAATAGAAATCACCGTAGTATCTAATTGCTCATAAATACTATTATTGCTAATGTATTCAGGAACTAGTTCTTTCATTTTACCTACCAATAACATTTCGTCGTTGGTCGTCGTTAAAATGGTTTCTAGTTCGAAGGTGTTTTGTTTTACCAATTCAATGGACACATCACGCACTTTAGCAATTAAAATCTTATCGTGGTAGGTTTGTGTGGTATTTTCTGCGTCGTTTAATAATTCCTCGTATAGTTTTTCTCCTGGGCGTAAACCGCTGTAAGTGATATTTACATCAATGTTTGGAATCAACCCATATAAACGAATCATCTTACGCGCTAAATCTGCAATGGCTACCGGCTTACCCATATCAAATACAAAAATCTCTCCTCCACTCCCCATGCTACCTGCTTCCAATACCAATTGACAAGCTTCAGGAATGGTCATAAAGTACCTTGTTATATTAGGATGGGTTACGGTAACTGGTCCACCTTTTTCAATCTGTTCTTTAAAGCGAATGATTACAGAACCATTAGAACCAAGTACATTACCAAAGCGCGTGGTGATGAATCTAGTCGGTAAGTCGGACTGATTAGACAATGCTTGTACATACATCTCGGCCATACGCTTAGACGCTCCCATCACATTGGTCGGGTTCACCGCTTTGTCGGTAGAGATCATCACAAAACGTTCTACTTGATATTGAATAGCTAAGTCTGCAATTATTTTTACACCAATCACATTGTTACGCACTGCTTCGGTAGGACAAAGTTCCATCATCGGCACATGCTTGTAGGCAGCGGCATGGTATACATATTGAGGGGCAAATTCCTCAAATAATTTTTGCATCCTTGTTTTGTTGGTGATATCTGCTAAATAACTAATGCAGTTAATACGAGTGCCATTTTCTTTTAATTCTAATTCAAGTGTATGCAGTGGCGTCTCGGCCTGGTCACATAAAATAATCACTTCGGGCCCATAAGGAATTAATTGACGTACAATCTCAGAACCAATAGAACCTGCTGCACCAGTGACTAAAATACGTTTGCCTTTAATCTGTGCTTTAATTTGGTTGTTATTAATTTGTATTGGGTCACGCTCCAGTAAGTCTTCGATTTTAATAGACTGTAATTGTCTGCTCGAGAACTTACCTTCTGCCCATTTAGAATAAGCAGGTACACTCAATACTTTAATATCATGGTCTAGACAAAAATCA
>CANEWV010000160.1 GCA_947442905.1 Chitinophagaceae bacterium
ACTGGGGGTCTAGCCCATCTTTGGAACCACAAAAAACAGCCACCGTTTGTATAGACATATATCAGATTCTTATGCGTGAAAAAGGCTCAATATCCTTACCTTTAAGGCCTACAATTTAACAAAAAATAACGATTGCTATGTCGCCCATTGTTTTATTTTCTTTTGTAATCATTTACTTTCTAATTCTACTAGTGGTAGCTAAAGTCACGGGTAAAAATAGCACCAACGAATCTTTTTTTATTGGCAATAGAAATAGCAACTGGATGCTTGTGGCATTTGGCATGGTGGGTACTTCATTAAGCGGTGTTACGTTTGTGAGTGTTCCGGGGCAAGTAGGCACCCTTGTTGGTGGCACCAATTACGTAAATGCATTTTCCTATTTACAAATTACCCTCGGTTATGTAATCGGTTATTTAACCATCGCTTATGTTCTTCTTCCTTTGTATTACAAGCTCAATTTAACGTCGATATACAATTACTTAAGCAGCAGGCTTGGCGTTTCTTCTTACAAAACAGGTGCTTCTTTTTTTATACTATCCAGAACACTTGGTGCAACCGCAAGGCTTTATTTAGTAGTACGTATTTTGCAAGACGCTATCTTACAAAGTTTTCATGTGCCGTTTTGGGCAACTACCCTTATCATCCTTCTCATGATTCTTTTATACACCTATGAAGGCGGTGTTAAAACAATTGTTTGGACCGATACACTACAAACCTCTTGCATGCTTTTAGGACTTGTGATATGCGTGTTTTATATCCTAAACCAACTCCATGTCGGATTCTTTGAAAGCTTATCCACTATGGCCGACAAAGGATATACTAAAATCTTTTTTACGGAACCATCTAGCAAGTTGTTTTTTGTGAAACAAATATTAGCAGGAGCCTTTGTTACCATCACCATGACAGGTATGGACCAAGAGATGATGCAAAAAAACATTTCAGTTAAGACCTTAAAAGATTCGCAAAAAAATGTAATCACACTAGGCTTTACCATGCTTGTTGTTATTACCCTATTCTTGTTTTTAGGTGGGCTACTCTATTTGTTTGCAAGTGCAAATGGACTCTCCGTTACTGGCGACAAATTGTTCCCAAGTATTGCACTTGAGCATATGCCACCTGCTATGTCCATTATTTTTATTATAGCACTTATATCCGCATTATTTCCAAGTGCCGACGGGGCTATTACGGCGCTCACAGCTACTTTTTGTATCGATATTTTGGGCATGCAACGCAGAGAAGATTGGGATGAAGCAAAAAAGAAAACCATTAGACAAAGAATACATATTGGATTTGCCCTTGTTTTTTTATTATTTGTAATGGTATACAAATGGATTGACAACCCTAGCATGATTGGGGTTATATTAAAAGTAGCCGCATACACCTATGGTCCACTTTTAGGACTCTTTACATTTGGAATTGTTTTAAAAAGAAATGTAATTGACAAATGGGTGCCACTTGTTTGTATACTTTCTCCACTACTTTGTTTATTAATTGATATCAATCAAAAGGCACTCTTTGGATCTTTTGAAATTGGCCTCGAGCTCCTTATCATTAATGGACTCATTACATTTATAGGTCTTCTGCTTATTTCTAAAAAAGAAAACGCGATTTAATATATAGATGTCAGTTCCTTTTATCATAGATCAAGCGGTGTCCTATTCGGATGTTTTTACAACACCCGCAGACCCTCTATTGCAATTGATATTAGATGAAACAAGGGCTGCTCATCCAAAAGCGCATATGCTTAGTGGTGAAGTACAAGGGCAGTTTTTAAGCATGTTGTCTTGCCTTAAAAAGCCAATGCGTATTTTAGAAATTGGCACATTTACCGGATACTCTGCGCTATGTTTAGCCAAGGGGCTGGATGTAAACGGAAAGCTGTACACCATAGAAAATAGAACAGATGACGCTCAAACAGCTGACCGTTATTTTAAACAAAGTAAATATGCACATCAAATTGAACTACTCATTGGTGATGCTAAAGAAATCATACCTACCCTCCCACATGAATTAGATCTTGTATTTATAGACGCTGATAAAGTAAGCTATACCCAGTATTACGAAATGGTGGTACCCATGCTTGCTAAAGGCGGGATCATTATTGCCGACAATGTCCTCTTCCATGGAGAAGTATTAGCTGAAACTATTTCAGGAAAAAATGCAATAGCCATTCATGCATTCAATGAACACGTAAAAAATGATCCGCGCACCACTCAAGTCTTATTAACGGTTAGAGATGGCATGCTACTGATCCAAAAAAACGAACTATGAACTTAAAATTTATATGCATCCTTTTGACCTCTACCATCCTATCAATGAGTGGTATTGCACAAACAATTGGTCCAGAAACAGCTGCCTATATCAATCAGTATAAAAACATTGCCATGCAGGAGCAAATTAGAACAGGTGTTCCTGCTGCTATTAAATTAGGTCAAGCTATTCTAGAGTCACAAACAGGAAAAAGCAGGCTCGCAACAGAAGCAAATAATCATTTTGGTATTAAATGTAAAACAGAATGGAGAGGGCCAAAAATTTACCACAATGATGACGCCAACGGCGAATGTTTTAGAGTATACGATAATGCAGAAGCTTCCTTTATTGATCACTCTAATTTTCTAAAAACAAGAACGCACTATGCATTTTTGTTTAAATTAGATGTTAGAGATTTTACAAGTTGGGCATTTGGTCTCAAACAAGCTGGTTATGCTACCAATCCAAATTATCCGGCGCAATTAATTAAAGCAATCAATGATTATGATTTAGCGCAGTACACGCTAATCGCCATTGAGCAAAAGAAAAAAGGGATTGATTTTGAAATCATACAACCACAAGCAAAACAACCTGAAACAACCAATACGGTGGCGCCAGTTGTTCAACCTGCGCCAACAAAAGAAGTTTCACCAGCACCAACTAAGGAAGTAATACCTGCACCAACCAAAGAAGTTTCACCTGCACCTACTACTGCTCCAACACCTGCACCTACTACTGCTGTGAGTTTACTAGAAAACACCAAAGTAACTATCAACCATACCAAGGCCATTGTTGCAACCAAAGGAAGTTCACTACTTGCTATTGCAAGCCAACAAAAAATTAGTTTAAGCAAATTGTTTGAATACAATGAACTTGCTGAAATGAATATTTTAGACCAAGACCGTATTTTATTTATTGAAAAGAAACAAAAATATGGTGCTTCTGAAAGTCACACCACAATGGGAACTGAAACACTTTACAGCATTGCCCAAAAAGAAGGTGTGCTATTAAGTTCAGTACTAGCGCTCAATGCCCCTATTGCAAAAGATAGTATTTTGCCAGCCGGACAAAAAATCAAATTGAGAGCAGAGGCGGTTTCAAAACCGAGCACCAAAAAAACTAAAAAATCTAAAAAAGGAAAGAAAAAATAAGGATATGTCTACGATTCAACTACACGGAAAAAGTTTCGAAATATTTTTACCTGAAGCACTTATCCAAGAAAAGATTGCTGCACTAGCAAATGAAATTAATACCGATTACGCAGGCAAAAAACCTTTGTTTATTGCGGTATTAAACGGCTCCTTCATGTTTGCTTCCGATTTGTTTAAATCCATTACCATAGAAGCAGAAATATGTTTTATCAAACTCGCTTCTTATAAAGGCACCACCTCAACCGGACAAGTAATAACAGCAATAGGCCTAGACATAGACCTTACCAACAGACATATCATTGTATTAGAAGACATTATTGATACCGGCAAAACACTTCATACCTTTTTGCCTCAACTGTATAACCAACAGCCTGCATCCCTTAAAATTGGCGTATTACTGCACAAGCCAGATGCAACGGTATTTGAAGTACCTATTGATTACTGTTGCTTTTCAATCCCTAATAAATTTGTGCTAGGCTACGGATTAGACTATGATGGATATGGCAGAAACAGCAAGGATATTTACAAGCTTGCTGAATAAACCAACACCCTGAAATTGTATGTAAATTAATTAAAGGCTTCCTTTACTCTGTCAAAAAAGCTCTTATCCGATTTACTAGGATTAGGCTTAAAATTATCACTTGACTGGAGTTTTTCTAGCATCGCTTTTTCTTCGTCACTTACTGCTTGAGGCGTCCAAATATTTACATAAATGAGTTGGTCCCCTTTTGCATAACCTTGTACTTCTGGGAAACCTTTTCCTTTGAGTCTAAATATTTTACCGCTTTGCGTACCTGCTGGAATTTTAATTTTTGCACGACCATCAATGGTTGGCACTTCAACCTGTGTTCCAAATACAGCATCTACAAAATTCAAGTGTAAATCAAATGCTACATTAAGTCCATCACGTTGTAATTCTGGATGCGTTTCCTCTTCAATTTGTATAATCAAATCGCCTGGACTTCCGCCTCTTTCACCCGCATTTCCTTTGCCATTCATGCTTAATTGCATACCTTCTTGCACACCTGCTGGGATATCAATAGAGATGGTTTCTTCTCCATACATTCTACCCTCACCTTTACAAGTACCACATTTAGCGGTAACAGTTGTTCCTTCTCCGTTACAAGACGAACAAGTAGCAACTGTTTGCATTTGACCTAAAAAAGTGTTGGTCAATTTTCTTACCTGTCCACTGCCACCACATGCACTACAAGTTTGCACGCTGTTTTTATCTTTAGCACCATTACCACCGCAACCGGTGCAAGTAACATGCTTTTTTACTTTTACATTTTTATTAACGCCCTTTGCAATCTCTTCAAAATTCAATTTGATTTTAATACGCAAATTGCTTCCACGCTGTCCTCTTGCAGCTCTACCTCCACCACCTCTTGATCTTCCACCGCCACCAAAAAATGAACCAAAAGCATCGTCACCAAACATGTCTCCAAACTGGCTAAAGATATCATCCATATTAGAGCTATGAGAAGCGCCACCACCCGTTCCCGGACCAAAAGCATTATGTCCAAAACGGTCATACTTTGCTTTTTTATCAGCGTCACTTAAAATCTCATAGGCTTCTGCAGCTTCCTTAAATTTATCTTCTGCTTCTTTATCACCTGGATTTCTATCTGGGTGAAATTGCATCGCCACTTTACGGTATGCTTTTTTAATTTCATC
>CANEWV010000161.1 GCA_947442905.1 Chitinophagaceae bacterium
AATTTATGGGCTGCGTTAAAATGTTCTTGTCTTGTTAAATAAACCATCTGACCAATATTTTGGCAAAGGTAGGCAGAATCGGAGTATTTTTGTACTCTATGCGGGTAATTATAACAGCTGCCACGAACCTAGAACTAGATGGTTGTGCAAAAAAAGCAAGCCAACTTTTCAAAAAAAGCAAAGTAAAAATTAGCTTTCATGCAACCGGCATAGGTATGCTAGCCTCTGGCGTAAAGCTTACACAACTTATTACTGCACACCAACCAGATTTAATCATTCAAATGGGTATTGCGGGTGGTTATATTAAAACCGAGCCCCTTGGAAAAATATGGGTTGTTACATCAGAAGCCATTGCAGATTTAGGCGTACGTGAAAAAGGAATATTTACCGATTTATTTGATAGTCAATTAATCAAAGAAAATGAA
The DNA here is from genome assembly GCA_947442905.1 of Chitinophagaceae bacterium. The sequence goes on from CANEWV010000161.1 coordinate 426, forward strand.
GCACCTTTTAAAAAAAGAAAGCTCATTAACCAGGGTGTCAAGTTATTCAACGTTTTAAAAACAGATACGGCTGCAGCTGTTACCATCAATGAAATTACAACGTCGCCTAAACGAATTAAAGAAATTATTGAGGCGCATAACCCCGATTTAGAAAGCATGGAAGGTGCTGCCCTTCATTATGTTGGCAGCCTTACCAAAACGCCATTTATTCAAATAAGGGCTATTTCTAATTATGTGGGAGAAAGAAATAAAGCAAAATGGAAACTCAAAGAATCAATTGAGCAATTGGAAGCATATGTGCTTACCTATTTAGCCACATTAGAAAATGGTTTAAAAAAATAGTGCCATGAAGTTTAGTCTTGGTTTTTCTCCCTGCCCTAACGATACTTTTATTTTTGACGCACTTGTTAATAAAAAAATTGACACGGAAGGTTTAGATTTTGAGGTGCACCTAGAAGACGTTCAAACCCTTAACAATTTTGCACTAGAAGACAAGTTGGATTTTTCGAAAATAAGCTATGGCGTTTTGCCATTGTTATTGGAAACCCATACCCTATTAAATAGTGGAGGTGCCATGGGGATTGGTGTTGGCCCACTTTTAATTTGCAAAGACCCACATATTACCCCAGACCAAGTAAATAATTTACGCATTGCCATTCCGGGCAAAAACACAACCGCTTATTTACTATTTTCTTACGTTTACCCAGAAGCTACAAATATTTCGTTTTATGTCTTTAATGAAATAGAAGCAGCTGTTTTATCTGGCGAGGTAGACGCTGGGGTGATTATTCACGAAAATAGATTCACCTACGCACAAAAAGGGCTTTATAAAATAACAGATTTGGGCGCGGATTGGGAAACAAAAACAAAAAGTCCAATTGCACTTGGTGGTATAGTCGCTAGCAATCGAATCCCAAAACCAATCATGCAACAAGTGGACCAACTAATTGCTAAAAGTGTGGCTTATGCGTTTAATAACTACCCTACTATTAGTGATTATGTAAGTTGTCACGCTCAAGAAATGAGCGAAGCTGTGATGCGCCAACACATTGATTTATACGTCAACGATTTTAGCATTGATATGGGCGAAACCGGAAAGAATGCTATTGAATCCCTTGTGCATATTTATCAGCAAATAAATGCTACGCTACCATCTCACTCAACTCCAGCCAGCGTAGTTCCATTTCTCCCAAAGACTGCGTAACTTTTGTAAGCGCCTCTGCGAGTAAAGTAATTTGGTCAAAATTTAAATTTTCGTTACTCATTTGAAACGTTAACTTGATTTTTTCGGCTTCTAAAACAGGCATTTCCTTTTCTAGTTTTTCAAACTCATGCTTCTCTTTAAAAGTCATTTTCTTTTTTGCAGGAGCAGGAGCTAATGGTGCAACTGGCTCAATAGAAGTCGCTTTTGTAGGGCTATTTGTTCCATTTGCTTTTGCCGTTTCTTGCTCTTTAAGCCAAATACGGTACTGGGTATAATTGCCGGGAAAATCTCTAACAAATCCCCCACCCTCAAAAACAAATAAGTGATCTACTAACCTGTCCATAAAATAACGGTCGTGTGATACAATCATGACACAGCCCTGGTACTCCGTTAAAAAGCTTTCAAGAACCGCAAGCGTTGGTAGGTCAAGGTCGTTGGTAGGTTCATCTAGAATTAAAAAGTTGGGGTTTCTAAATAAGATGGTTAATAAGTGAAGTCTCTTTTTTTCACCACCACTAAGTGACGACAAATAAGTATACTGTTTATCTGGCGGGAATAAAAACAATTCTAAAAATTGTGAGGCACTTATGCTTCCTCCTTTTGCCAAAGGAAAACTCTCTGCAAAAGATTTTACATATTCGATCACCCTAAAATCTTCTTTTACATCGAGACCGGTTTGAGAAAAATTACCAAACACAACCGTGTCACCCACATTCACCTTTCCACTTGTTGGTGTTTCAAGTTCTTGTATGATATTTAAGAAGGTAGACTTTCCAATTCCATTTTTTCCAACCACACCCACTCTTTCACCTTTTGAAAAAGTGTAATCAAAGCCTTTTAAAATTTCTAGATCGCCGTATGATTTATTTACTTTTTTTAATTCTACAATTTTCCCGCCAAGCCTGCTCATTTTAGCCTCTAATTGCAACTGCGCATCTTCTATTTTTTGCTTAGCCCTCGCTTCTACTTCATAAAAATTATCTTGACGGCTTTTGCTCTTGGTGGTACGCGCTTTGGGTTGCTTACGCATCCACTCTAACTCTTTGCGGTATTGGTTTCTAGCCTTATCAATACTAGCCTGCTCACTATCAATACGAGCTGCCTTTTTTTCCATGTATGATTCATAGTCGCCTTTGTACACATACATGTTTTCTCTTTCGAGCTCCCAAATTTCATCACAAACGGCGTCTAAAAAATAACGGTCGTGCGTTACGAGTAGTAGCGTAATATTTTCGCCATTTAAGTAATGCTCTAACCACTCAATCATTTCTACATCGAGGTGGTTGGTAGGCTCATCCATCATAAGAAGGGTATGCTGATGCTCAAAGCCAATATCAATGAGCGTTTTTGCAAGTGCCACTCTTTTGCGCTGACCGCCACTTAATTCGTTTACCTTTTTTTGAAGGTGATGTATATTTAGTTTTCCTAAAATTTGTTTGACTTTAGCCTCAAAATCCCATGCACCCAAATCATCCATTTCCATGATACTTTCTGAAATGAGCATGCCATCTTCGGCCTCCATCGCCAATTCATATTTTTGAATGGCCTTAATAATAGGATGATTGGCTTTGAATATATTTTCTACAATGGTTTTATCCTCGTCAAAAACCGGATCCTGTTCAAAAAGGGCCACTGTTACCTCTTTATTGATCCAAAACTTTCCGCTATCGGGCGTTTCCTGACCTGCCATGATTTTTAAAAGTGTAGACTTACCCACCCCATTACGGGCAATTAAGGCAATTTTGTCACCCTCATTGATATTGAAGGAAATATTATTGAAAAGCGGATTGATTCCGTAACTTTTTGTTAGCCCCTCTACAGATACATAATGCATGGCGCAAAGGTAAGACTCAAAGCCCTAAGTTTACCCTCAGTTTGTTATTTCAGGTTCCCAGATGCCCCTATCTTTGCAACATGAAGCAGTTTAACGTACCTACTGGCTATAAAAGCAGTCTTATAAGTGCCATCAAACAGTACCGAAAAGATGGGGATAAACTTAAAAAAGATTTTACCCCATCTTTATTAAAACTCGGAAATCTAGACATTTATTTAGCCAGACATTTTGGATTTTGTTATGGCGTAGAAAATGCCATAGAAATTGCTTTTAGAACAATCGAAGAAAACCCAGGAAAAAGAATTTTCTTATTAAGTGAAATGATACATAACCCCCAAGTAAATGAAGATTTATTGGCAAGAGGGGTGAAATTTTTACAAGACACAAATGGTAAAACATTAATTCCGCTTGATACACTTACAAATGAAGATGTTGTTATAATCCCTGCATTTGGCACAACACTTGACATGGAAGCTACGCTTGCAGAAAAAGGGATTTCAACAGAAAAATACAATACCACCTGTCCATTTGTAGAAAAAGTATGGAACAGATCTGAACAGATAGCACAAAAAGGATACAGTATTGTTGTTCATGGCAAACCAAAACACGAAGAAACAAGGGCTACTTTTTCTCATGCATCGTATCACACACCAACAGTTGTGGTAAATGATATGGGGGAAACGATTGCTTTAGCAAAATACATCACTGGAGAAAAAAAGGCAGAAACATTTTACGAAGAATTTGAAGGCCGTTACTCGAATAATTTTGATGTAACCAAAGATTTAGCAAAAATTGGCGTAGTCAATCAAACCACTCAACTAGCATCAGACACACAGGCTATTTCTGAATTTTTAAAATCAACCATCAAGGCGCATTATCAATTAACGGACGATACCATTGAAACGCGCTTTGCAGACACCAGAGATACCCTTTGCTACGCAACAAGCGACAATCAAACGGCTGTTAAAGGAATGCTTGATACCAAGGCTGACTTAGCCATTGTTATTGGGGGCTACAATAGCAGTAACTCATCTCACCTAGTTGAGTTATGCGAACAAAAACTACCTACTTATTTTATTGATAGCCCGGACAGACTCATCTCTAAAAACTCCATTGAACACAGAAACTGGAACACCAAGGAACTACACACGCTAAGCAATTATTTACCTGAACAAGCAGCGATTAAAATATTAATAACAAGTGGTGCTAGTTGTCCCGACGCTGTTGTAGAAGCCGTGATACAAAAGATTGCAGGCTTTTACAATGTGCAAGATCAAATTGATTTTGCAAATGTTGTCAAAAACCATTAGCACATTTATTCGCAATAATTTTTGGTGCCTCGTATTTGAATACAGCAAAAACAACCGTGTTTTGCATTTGAAAATGAGCCGACTTAAAAGGTAAATTTTGATCTTTCTGATCATCGTTTGCATTACCATCATCTCCCACGTAATGCTGATACATAAAACCAATAAGTGACAAGTTGCCATTATCCAATTTATGTTCCATGTAATGCTCGATCAATAAAGGCATTTTTAGCAGCTGATGTAGCTGCGTAGC
>CANEWV010000162.1 GCA_947442905.1 Chitinophagaceae bacterium
ATTAAAATCACTTCAGCCATAAGATTCGGTTGCGCTTTTAATTAAGGCTCGAAATTAAGGAAAAAAGGGATTGAGCACCCCCAAAAAGCCCGTTTATTTGCCCAATTATAACCGAAACCTTACTTTTACGTGAAAGCGGCCACCTATGACATCCATGATTTCTGAAGGCATCGAAATAAGTGTAGAAACTTTCTACCAATCGGACTATAGTAATGCCGTTTCCAACGAATTCATGTTTGCCTACCGTATAACCATCGAAAACCACAACCATTTTAATGTAAAACTGCTTCGCAGGCACTGGGAAATATTTGATAGCTGCGGCGAGCATAAGGTAGTTGATGGCGAGGGGGTTATTGGAATTCAACCCATTATTAAGCCGTCGGACCGGTATCAGTATATCAGCGGCTGTAATTTAAAGTCTGAACTAGGGCGTATGCAGGGCTCCTATGAAATGGAAAACGAAAACAACAAAACACTCTTTACCGTTACCATTCCTCCTTTTGACCTGATTGTTCCTTCTAAATTAAACTAATCACTTACTAGCTAAGCCTTGTTGTAAGGCTTATCGTCATGGCTTATATTTCGCCTGTTCAAAAATAATTTTTGCAGGCGTTCGCATCACTTTATCCAGTGTCAGTGCTTTATTTTTTTGAAGCCAAGCTTCTACAATTCTATACCCTACAAACTGCCCAATAAATCCCGGAGAAGCATCCCCAAACACTGCTGTGTTAGGACCATCCATCATGTAGTCACCAATCAAAGAAGGGTCTTTTTGGTAGAGCAAATTATTTTGAACAAAAAACGACCAGATGTCTTTTTCACTTTTATAACAACCATCTAATTGTGCTGCCGTGTAACCTGTTACAATACTATCCGGTGTATTTGGTTGCACCTGTTTTAAAAAATATAAACGTTTTCCAGCTTCTACCATTTGTTCACAAAGTGGGGCGCCTGCATCTTGAAGTGGAAACATGTCATCCAATATGTTTTTCATACAATTGGTAGCCATATAAGACTTCTCGAAACGCCTTGAAACATAGGTAGGGTAAAGGCTTTGGCCTTCTTCAGATACATAAATTGGATCATTTTTCCCAAGGTACATTTGTAATCCAATAGCGAGCGCGTCAATGGTAATGATGTTTCCAAAGCTATTAATGGGTCCAATAAATGTGATGAGTTTTGTAGGCAATTTGTAATCCGGAAAATAAAATTTTACATACTTCAAGCCTTCTTTGATAGCAGCTTCTTCGGTTTTAATAGAAGCAAATTGAGTACTCACTTGTTTGAACATGGATCGGTATGCGCTCATAAATTGAGGCACATCTTTTACCGCTGTTTGTGGTGTAGTTGCTAAAATATTATATAAAAAATCTTGGGTGAATAAGGGTTCTTGTCCAGCTAATTTTTGCAAAGAAACATCCAAACGCAAAGTGTCAATTTTAAAAAAAGACTGCTCGTAGCGAACCGTTGTAAGTGGCACATCGATAGCAGTGATATCGGGTGTTTTTTGAGCCGAATTACAGCTAAGGCACAAAACAGTTGCGGCAATAAATAGGAACTTTGTCATGGAACAAATTTGATGCAAAGATGTTATTTAAATTCGTTAAAAAATAAACAAGATTTAAATGAGATAGGTGGTATTTGGTAAGTAAAAGTTACTGACCTTTGCAGCCACCGCAGTTATAGCTATGAAAATAAGTATCGCGCAACAGAACTACCACATTGGCAATTTCGAAGCAAACACCGAAAAAATGTTGGGTGCCATAGAACTTGCCAAAAAAGAAGGCGCTGATCTTATATTATTTAGTGAAATGAGCGTGTGCGGCTACCCTGCCCGGGATTTTGTTGAGTTTGAAGATTTTATTGACAAATGCTACGAAAGCATTGATACCATTAGAAAAGCAGCCGACACCATTGGCGTATTAATTGGAAGTCCGGCGCGCAATCCAGGCAAAAAAGGCAAGGATTTATTTAACGCTGCATTTTTCTTGTACGAACAAAAAATTGTAGCAGAAATTCATAAAACCTTACTGCCTACTTACGACGTTTTTGACGAAAACAGATATTTCGAAGCAGCGAGTAGTTGGCAAGTGATTCCGTTCAAAGGAAAAAAATTAGCCGTTACCATTTGTGAAGACATCTGGAACCTAGGGGACAATCCACTCTACAAAATTTGTCCGATGGATGAACTCATGAAACAGTCGCCAGATATCATGCTCAACTTAAGCGCTTCTCCTTTCGATTATACGCATGATGAAGACCGAAAAGCAACCATTAAAGCCAACGTTTTAAAATATAAAATTCCACTTTTTTATTGCAACGCAGTAGGCAGTCAAACTGAAATTGTTTTTGACGGCGGATCTTATGCTTTTGATAAAGACGCCAATTTATGTGGTGCGCTTCCGATGTTTACTTCAGACCTTTCATTTTACACCTGCAATGATGATGGCACCATTCAAGAGCCCATTATAGAACCTGCAAGTCGGGTCCCCAATAAAGAATTAAATCCAGCAACACTTGTTGCTGATTTAAACATAGATCAAATATATAAAGCACTGGTGCTTGGCATTAAAGACTATTTTACTAAAATGGGTTTTACCAAAGCCATACTAGGTTCTTCAGGCGGAATAGACTCGGCTGTAACCCTTGCTATAGCTACAGATGCGCTGGGTGCACAAAATGTATTAGCGGTGCTCATGCCTTCCGAATTTTCTACAGAGCACTCGGTAGATGACGCTGTTTTACTTAGTAAAAATCTAGAAAATCCTTACCATATTGTTCCCATTAAAAATGTATACCATTCATTTTTAGAAACATTGGATCCTATATTTAATGGTATGCCTTTTTCACTTGCCGAAGAAAATATTCAGAGTAGATCAAGAGGTAATATTTTAATGGCGATTGCCAATAAACTTGGTTACGTGTTACTCAACACTTCTAACAAAAGTGAACTTGCCACAGGCTACGGTACTTTATATGGAGACATGGCCGGCGGGCTTGGTGTACTTGGTGACCTCTATAAAATTCAGGTGTATGAACTAGCTAAATACATCAACCGCGAAAAAGAAATCATTCCAACAAACATAATTACCAAAGCACCGAGTGCCGAGTTAAGACCAGATCAAAAAGACAGCGATAGTTTACCGGATTATAGCGTACTAGATCAAATTTTATATCAGTACATCGAAAAACGCGCAAACCCTTCTAGCATTGTAACCATGGGCTATAGCACTGAACTCGTAAACCGCACTTTAAAAATGGTAAACACCAACGAATACAAGCGCAATCAATTTTGCCCTATTATTAGAGTGTCACCCAAAGCATTTGGTGTGGGAAGAAGAATGCCGATTGTAGGCAAGTACTTATAATTACAGATTTTCAATAATTCCTGCAATACCCTGTCCGCCACCAACACATGCGGATACCATCGAATATTTTTTATTTAGTCTTTTTAAATCGTGGAGGGTTTGTACGGTTAATTTAGCACCCGTGCAGCCCAGTGGATGACCGAGTGCAATAGCACCACCATTGATATTTACTTTTGAGATATCTAAATCTAATTCACGAATCACTGCTAAAGATTGCGCAGCAAAAGCTTCATTAAGTTCAATTAAATCTATATCACCAATGCTCATATTTGCTTGACGCAACACTTTTGGAATAGCCGCCACCGGACCAATACCCATGATGCGCGGATGCACACCAGCTACTGCAACATTGACAAGTCGTCCAATTGGAACAAGCCCTAATTCAAGCATCATTTTTTCAGACATCACTACCACAAAAGCTGCGCCATCACTGGTTTGTGACGAATTACCGGCAGTTACGGTTCCATCCACTGCAAAGGCCGGTTTTAATTTTGCAAGGGCTTCAATACTTGTATCTGCGCGCACGCCATCATCTGAATCTACAACATAAGAACGTGTTGCTTTTTTACCTTTTTCATTCACATATACTTCCTCAACAGTGATTGGTAAAATACCTGGCTTAAAATAATTTTCTTGTTGAGCAACCATTGCTTTTTGATGCGACGTAAATGCAAAAGCGTCTTGATCTGCTCTTGAAATAGAATATTCTTTGGCAACTGCTTCAGCAGTTAATCCCATACTTAAATAATAATCTGGATCGTTTTTTGCAATCTCATAAGAAGGCACTGTTTTCCAACCAGCGGTTGGTACCAAACTCATACTCTCTGTTCCGCCTGCAATAATACAATCAGCCATACCGGATCTGATTTTTGCGGTAGCCATCGCAATACTTTCTAGACCACTCGCACAATATCTATTAATGGTAATACCTGCCACATCCACGCCAAGTGCGCGCGCAGAAATCATACGACCAAACTGCAAACCTTGCTCTGCCTCAGGTACGGCGTTTCCTACAATAACGTCGTCCACACGTGCTGCTGGAAGTGCAGGCACTGTTGCCATCAACCCCTGTATGAGTTGAACGGCTAAATCATCGGGTCTAAAAAAACGAAAACCGCCTCTTTTACTTTTTGTTACGGCTGTTCTAAATCCGGCTACAATGTAAGCTTCTTGCATGGCTAAGTATTTACACCTCAAATGTAGTGATTTTTTATAAAAAGTTGTTTATGCAACTAAATTCTTCTTTGCGCCTACAAACCTATCTTTGCCGGGCTATGATGTACCGCTTAATAAGAACCATCCTATTTTACTTCCCCCCAGAAGCCGTCCATTATTTTTCTATGAATTGGCTGAAGCGGTTGTGCAGTATTTCTTGGATTAAAAAATGGTTGCAACAAACCTATGGTGTTACAAATCCAGCGCTTGCCAAAAAGGTATTTGGCCTATCGTTTACAAACCCTGTTGGGTTAGGCGCCGGATTTGATAAAAACGCCCTTTACCTCCACGAATTAGAAGTGCTTGGATTTGGCGCCGTAGAAATAGGCACGGTAACCCCACTTGCCCAAGATGGCAACCCTAAGCCACGTTTATTTAGACTACCAAAAGACAGGGCTCTTATTAATAGAATGGGTTTTAACA
>CANEWV010000163.1 GCA_947442905.1 Chitinophagaceae bacterium
CTACTAAAAAAGGATATACCGTTGTTAAAATGGAAACCCTGGTAGACTCGGCTTTCATTAACAACATGGAAATGAAGTGGGAGAATGTAACTTTTGTAAGAGTAGACGCTGATATCGTAGATAATTTAATTGATAAGCAGGAGTCTAACGAATCGGTACTTAGTAAAGACGACGCCGAAAAATTAAAGGAACTATTTAATTTACAAATTGCAGACTTACACGTTACCACAGAGGTAAAAGGATTAAGTGCCGATAGCGCCCCTGTGGTTGCCACCAGACCAGAGTTTATGCGCCGTATGAAAGATATGGCTGGCGTTGGCGGCGGGATGACTGCATTTTATGCACAAATGCCTGACGAAGTAACCTTAACGGTAAATGGCAACCACCCAATTTATCAAACCTTGTTAAAAGAAGGTAACGCAGACCTACAAAAAAGTCAGGTACGCAATTTAGCAGACCTTGCTTTACTTTCTCAGGGTTTATTAAAAGGAAATGATCTAACCAACTTTATTAACAGAAGTGTCGATCTTTTGCAAAATAAATAAGCGTAATTAAAAAAGCGCGGTTAAGCACTTAAGCGAAGGTCAATCATTTTGAGCTGAATGGTTTTTTCATTATTCCATTCATTTTCGTCAAGTGTAAAAACAATATCTAATGGCTGATTCATTTGTAGCAATGCAAATTTATCAGCCATTTTAAATCCTATACCTGATAGCGTAATACCGTCTTGTTGTAATACAAAACGGATATGCTGCTCCTTTACAATTTTTGAATAACTAGTATTGTTAACGCCTCTTGCTATAAATACGGGCTTCATGTTTTCAGGCCCAAAAGGCTCCATCTGAGATAAAATATTATAAAACCCTTGATTGATTTCTTTAAAGGAAATAGCCGCGTCAATAACAATTTCTGGTATAAGTAAGTCGTCGGTAATTTGAGCTGCAACAGCCGTTTCAAACGCCGCAGCAAAGGCTGGAACGTTCTCCGGAAGCAGGGTCATGCCGGCGGCGGCAAAATGCCCGCCATAGCCAATTAAATGTTCGCGGCAAGCATGTATCGCTTCATATAAATTAAACCCAACCACACTGCGTGCGCTGCCTGCAGCAATATCTCCGCTTCTGGTTAACACAATAGTGGGTCTATAATAGGTTTCTATCAGTCTACTCGCTACAATACCTACCACACCTTTATGCCAACTTTCTTGGTACACAAAAGTGGTTTTTTTACCTGCATGCGATGGGTCGTTTATAATTTGTGCAAGTGCATCTTCTGTAATACTGCTATCTGCTTCACGTCTATCTAAATTATCAGACTGAAGCATTTGTGCAAATTCAAGTGCTTTAGTAGCGTCTTTTTCAATAAATAGTTGCACTGCTTTTTTTGCATCATCCATACGGCCTGCCGCATTAATGCGCGGCGCAATAACAAATACCAAATTGGTAAGGAGCATTTTTTTCTCCACCTTAGAAAGTTGGAGTAAAGCTTTAATGCCCGGACATGGATTTTGATTTACTTTTTCAAGTCCGTAGTATGCTAAAAGTCTGTTTTCACCAGTAAGTGGTACGATGTCTGCAGCAATAGCTGTGGCCGCTAAATCTAAATAAGTAAGATAGCTACCTTCTGGTAATTGCAATTTTTGCGCAAGTGCCATCATTAATTTAATACCCACGCCACAACCACATAATTCTTTGTACGGGTATGGGCAATCAATTTGTTTGGGGTTTAAAATGGCAACCGCTGGCGGCAAAATAGGATCGGGTAAGTGGTGATCACAAACAATAAAATCAATCCCTAATGTTTTTGCATATGCAATAAGGTCTGTAGATTTTATACCACAGTCTAGCGATACTATTAAAGTGCAGCCCGTTTCTTTGGCGTAATCGATACCCATTTTAGAAACACCGTACCCTTCTTTGTAACGGTGCGGAATATAATAATCGGTATTGTTATGAATGCCACAAATAAACTGGTACATACTTGCAACAGCTGTTGTGCCGTCTACGTCATAATCTCCAAAAACAAGTATTCTTTCGTTTGTATCACGCGCCGTTAAAATGCGTGTAACGGCCTTATCCATGTCTTTCATGAGCCAAGGATCGTGTAGATCTGAAAGCATAGGTCTGTAAAAATCTTTTGCTATTTCAAAGGTTTCAATACCTCTTGCTACTAATATGCTACAAATGGTTTTATTGATGGACAGGGCGGCTTGTAAGGCCTCCGTTTTTGCTGCATCGGATGCTACTATCGTCCACCTTTTTTCCATTAATATTTTCTATCGGTTGTATACCTAACAAGTTCTTCTAAAGCCTCACGCACTTCGGACGCAGGGAAGCTGTGTAATATTTCGAGGGCCTCATCTCTAAATGCAAACATTTTATTTGTTGCATAGGTAATGCCTCCAAAATTTTCTACGGCATCTAGTACAAAATCAACTTTGTCTTTTTGCGTATTTTGATTTTTGATGATGTAGATAATTTTTTTACGCAGTGCTGCGTCGCAATTGTTAAGTGTATAAATAAGCGGCAGCGTTAATTTCTTTTCTTTGATATCGTTGCCCGTTGGCTTACCAACTGCTTCGCTGCTATAATCAAATAGGTCATCTTTAATTTGAAAAGCCATACCTACTTTTTCTCCAAAGAGGCGCATTTTTTCGATGGCGTCGTCGTTGTCAAAAGTAGTTGAAGCACCTGCTGCACATGATGATGCCAGTAGTGACGCTGTTTTGCCTCCAATGATTTCGTAATAAATGGATTCGTCTAAATTAAGCTTGCGCGATTTTTCTAATTGCAGTAATTCACCCTCACTCATCAGTCTTACCGCCGTAGAAAGTAATTGAAGTACGCGGTGGTCTTTATTATCTAGAGAAAGCAAGAGTCCTTTTGAAAGCAAATAATCACCCACTAAAACGGCGATCTTATTTTTCCATAAAGCATTGATTGAAAAAAAGCCCCTGCGTTCATTTGCTTCATCCACCACATCGTCATGAACAAGCGTTGCGGTATGCAGTAGTTCAACAAGTGAAGCAGCACGGTACGTCGAATCGTTTATGTCGCCGCCTAATTTTGCGCTCAGTAACACAAACATGGGGCGCAGTTGTTTTCCTTTGCGGCGCACAATGTACTGCATGATGCGGTCTAGGAGCGCAACCCTGCTTTTCACGGCTTCCCTGAAGTGAACCTCAAACAGTTCTAATTCTTTTGATATTACTTTTTTGGCTAATTCCATTGCTTATTGGGCTGCAATATAGACAGGATTGGGCAGAATTTAACGAACTAAAAGCAGCGAAATGCCCCTCCAATGCCTCTTATTAGCGTATTTCTCTTGGTATTTATACTTTTAACAATGTCTAAAGCATAGTTAGTTCTTGGTTCTATGTTATTTAGAGTAATTTTGTATTATAATTAATTCAATAAGTTATGGCAAGTAAGAAAAATGTTTTAATGGGCGCACTAGCACTTCTAGTGAGTACCGTTGGGTTCGCACAAACAGATTTTGGATGGGATTGGAGAGACTCTTCAAAAGTGGCAGTTAAAAATCAACCACAGCGTAATGAGTTTATCAATAACGTGTTCCCTTACCCGGCCAAGCCGCGTAGTCAGTGGGAATTAGGTTTTGGATTAGGTGTTGCTACCATGTCTGCCGATGTTAAATCAAAAGCAGGTTTTGGTGGATCTGTATCTGTAAGAAAAGCGCTTAACCATACTTTTTCATTACGCGCAAGCATTGCCGATTTAAATAGTTCTGGTGAACCTAACACGTTTCAGCTTTCTCAAAATAGAGTACCGTTTAAAACCAAAACGCGTCAATTTGGGGTAGATGTAATTGCGTCTCTGAATTCACTTAGCTATTACAGAGCAAATCCTAAAACAAATGTTTATGTATTAGCAGGATATAGCCTTACAGGTTCAAAAGTGATGTACAAGACAGCTACGCCTGGTGCTCAGGCTGGTGGCTACCGTATTTTTTATGGTCAAGGACTTCCAGATAGCGAAGAAGGTTTGTTAACGACTGGCTTAGGTGCTTCTATCAATAATAGAAAATCATATGCTATCTATAACAGCTTTAGCGCAGGTGGTGGTATCTCTTTTAAACTAAGCGATGTAATTAGTGTTGGTCTAGAGCAGCGCTTTACTTTTTCTGCTTCAGGATATGATTACCTAGATGCAGTAAAAGCAGGTAATAGCAACGATTATTTAGGACAAACATCAGCAAGAATTAACATCAACATTGGTGACCGTTCTAGAAAAGTAGCACCGCTTTGGTGGCTTAACCCTAACAATTATTTATATCAGGAAATCAACGCGCCTAAACACATGAAACTACCTAAGGTTAAATTACCTGACGTAGACAATGATGGTGTTACAGATCAGTTTGACCTAGAACCAAATACACCAGCAGGTGTTGCAGTAGATGCACACGGACGTGCTAAAGACACAGATGGTGACGGCGTTCCAGATTATAAAGACAAAGAGCTTATTACCCTTCAGTCTTGCTTCCCTGTAAACAATGACGGCGTCGGTACTTGCCCAGAGCCTGCTTGTTGCAAAGAAGTAAAAGAAATGGTAAGTAATTTAAAAACAAATAGCGGATCACTTTGTGAAATTGGTGAATTATCTACCATCGTTTTTGATAGAAACAAAGCCAAGCTTTCTAAAGAAGCCACAGAAACATTAGCTGCGGTTGCTGCTAAAATAAATGCCAATCCAAACTGTAATATTCGCGTATCAGGTTATGGCTACACGTCAAAATCTGCTCAGCAATTAAGTTGGGACCGTGTTAACGCAGTAGTTAAATACTTAACTGAAAAGCAAGGTGTATCTGAGAGCCGTTTTATTTATAACGCTGGTGCAGTAGGCAACGAGCTTATTGTTACCTTGTTTGGTACAACAGAGGCTGCTACAGGTGTGACATCTGCTCCGCACCCTAACTTAAAAAACTAAGGTTCGAGAAATTTTTATATAATGC
>CANEWV010000164.1 GCA_947442905.1 Chitinophagaceae bacterium
AAGCTCTTGTTAGTGCCAGCAAATGGAGTGCAGCGTTCATTTTTAGAAGAAAAATTACGCACTTATAGGTACAGGGCCGATGTAGTAGTTGTTCCAGCTGGCCTTACCGTGCATAATTGGTATCAGATTTTATCAAGTGCTTACGCTACCGTTTTATTAAATGATGGTGCTGCATCTTATTTGATGGCACTAGAAGCCGCTAAGGCAGGGGTATCCGTTATTGCGCCGGATTCATTTGCCATGGCATTGCACATGAAAGATATGGTTACAGCCTACCCAGAAACAACACCAGCTAGTATTGCCGAAGCCCTTTTGTTGCTATATAAAAATGAAAAAATAAAAGGGGAGCGCATCCAAAATGGGCTTTTATTCTTACAAAATATCAATTTCGCACCGCCCCTTAATTTATTTACAGCTTTATAGGTATAGCAATAACATGCTTTAGGCTTATTTTTGCAAAAACGTATACTATGACGCGACAATCCAATATCAATATCGAAGTTCAGTTAGACGAAAATAAAGTACCCCAAGATATTAAGTGGAATGCTTCTGATAGTACCGCAGATATGGCACAATCTTCAAGGGCCATGATGTTGGCGTTTTGGGATGCTGCAGATAAATCAGCGCTTCGTATCGATTTGTGGACCAAAGACATGATGGTAGATGAAATGGCAGACTTTTACTACCAAACATTAATGGGTATGGCAGATACTTTTATTAGAGCAACACAAGATCAGGCACTCGCAAACGAAATGAAAGATTTTGCAAAATCTTTTTATAAAAAATTTAGAGACAGTCAAATTCAAAAAAATAAATAATTAAAATACTATGGTAACTTTAGAAGAACAAGTAATGGCACAAATGAAAGACGCCATGAAATCAAAAAACGAAGGATTATTAAGAGGGCTACGTGCCATTAAAGCAGAAATTATAAAAGCAAAAACAGATCCAGGTGCTGGTGGTTCCATTACTGCAGAAGTAGAATTGAAGCTGTTGCAAAAACTTGTAAAGCAACGTAAAGATTCTCTCGCTATTTTTCAGGAACAAAACAGGGCTGATTTAGCACAAAAAGAAAGCGAAGAAATTGCAGTAATAGAAAAGTTTTTGCCTGCTCAATTAGATGAAGCAGCGATTCAAGAAATTGTTGCACAAATCATTGCAACTGTTGGTGCTACTGGACCACAGGATTTAGGCAAAGTAATGGGCGTGGCTTCTAAACAATTAGCTGGCCAAGCAGATGGTAAAGCAGTTGCAGCTGCAGTTAAAGCGGCACTCGGTTAGATTTACTATATTCATGTTACGCTAAAAAAAGAAAACGTGGTATTAGATATTATTTGTGGAATTATTTTGATTGGAGCACTGTTTAAAGGCTATACAAAGGGCTTTATCATTGCTTTATTTTCATTTGCAGCATTATTAATAGGATTAGCTGCTGCTACTAAACTTTCGGCAGTTGTTGCTTCCAAAATAGGGCATGATACGGGGATGTCAGCAAGCTGGCTCCCGTTTGTTTCTTTTTTAGCCATTATGATTGCTGTTACGCTCATTGTTCGTTTGGTGGCGGGCATGCTACAAAAAGCAGCCGAAATTGTACTGCTTGGTTGGGCCAATAAACTAGCGGGCATCTTACTTTTTGGTGCTATATACATGACTATTTGGAGTGTGGTGCTTTTTTATGGTGTTAAGCTTCATTTAATAAGCGAATCTACTATAGCCGCCTCTAAATCATATGGCTACATTGCGCCTTGGGGACCTAAAGTGTTAGACACCATTGGGCAGGTGATACCATTATTTAAGGACATGTTTACCAGTTTAGGCAATCATTTTGAAACCTTAGGTAAACAGGTAAAATAAGTAAGTTGTAATTCATGGTTATTTAATGCCGTGATTACTATTAAAATCATTATTTTAGCCCTGTTCTATACAAGTCCACATGAATTACGAAATTAAAGTTCAAGATAAAATTAGTTACATCGAAGAAGGTACCGGCGAACCCTTGCTTTTATTGCATGGTCTCTTTGGGGCGCTCAGTAACTTCGAACATTTGATTGAGCATTTCAGACACCGCAATAAAGTCATCGTTCCTATTTTACCGCTTTTTGATTTAGATATTTTTCATAGTACGGTAAATGGGCTTGAGAACGTGGTACAAAAATTTATTGAAGCAAGAGGTTATACCGGCATACATTTATTAGGCAATTCACTTGGTGGACATGTTGGACTTGTTCATGTGCTCAAGCATCCCGAAAAAATCAAGTCACTCACTTTAACGGGTAGTAGTGGACTTTTTGAAAAAGCGATGGGTGATAGTTATCCTAAAAGAGGCGACTACGATTATATCAAAAATAAAACCCAAGAAACTTTTTTCGATCCTGCAGTAGCCACCAAAGAACTCGTAGATGAAGTATTTGAAATCACTAGAAACCGGTTAAAAGTGATTAAAATACTAGCACTCGCTAAAAGTGCTATCAGAAGTAATTTAGGTCCTGAGTTAAATCAAATACAACAGCCTACACTTTTAATTTGGGGCAATAATGATATTGTTACACCACCTTATGTTGGAGAAGAATTCCATAAGCTGATACCAAATAGCACCCTTCATTTTGTAGACAAATGCGGACATGCTCCCATGATGGAAGTACCCGCCCAGTTCAACCAAATTTTAGAAGCATTTTTGAACCAGCTTAGCCATGCTAGCAGCGCAACTCATTAATACCAGTTTTCCATCTGTTCACTTGTTGGATAAAGCATCTTTTGCACTCCAATTAATGGAAGATTATGATGTACAACATTTATGTGTTGTAACAGATGAAAAATTTGTGGGTATTGTAGATAAAAACACCTTATTAGATATTGATGCGTCTGCTGTTATTGCAACGCTGCAAAACGAATTTATTACTGCATCTGTTCATGCTGATGAACACTTTTTGGCAGGTGCCAAATTATTATCACTACATGAATTAAGTGTGTTGCCCGTTGTTTCAACTGCTGCAGATTTGCTCGGCGTAATTACAGGAAAGCAAATGTTAGCGGCGCTAACCAGTCATGTAGGGGCTGACACTAGGGGAGGCATTATTGTTTTAGAGATGGAACAAAGACAATATTCTTTTGGAGAAATTGTACGCTTAGTTGAAACCAATGATGCGTATGTTACACAGCTAAACACAGCAACGGATTTACAAACAGGTATGCTGCTAGTGACAATACAAATTAACCGTATCGAAGTATCTACCATTGTTGCCACTTTTCAGCGTTATGATTATAGTGTAAAATATTATTTCGGCGAAGAAAATTATCAAAACGAGTTGAAAGAAAATTACAACCATCTACTTTCATACCTCAACATGTAGGTGTAAACGCTTTACCTATGCGCCTACTTTTTTTGATGCTCCTATTTAGTTTTTCATTGACTGCTTTGGCGCAGCAAAAAATGCCTATTGAGCGCATTGAAATTACGGGCAATACAAAAACAAAATATTATATCATTTTAAGAGAACTTTCATTTGCAAAAGGGGATTCTCTTAACGCCCAACAGTTAGGCCCTGCAATTATTCAGGCCAAGCAACTGTTAATGAATACCCAACTTTTTGTGGATGTTAAAATTGACACGCTCACCTATTTAGAACAATGGCAAATTCGTGTTCAGGTTAAAGAAAGGTGGTACCTGCTACCGCTTCCTTATTTTAGGTTGGTAGATCGAAATTTTAATCAGTGGTGGGTAGATCAAAACAGAAGTTTAGACCGCGTTAATTATGGTGTAAAATTTATACAAAACAATGTGTCTGGTAGAAACGACAATTTAAATGTATGGCTTATAACAGGCTATAACAGACAGTTTTCGGCGCGTTACACCATTCCGTTTATTGATAAAAAACTCACCAAAGGATTTAGTATTGGATTTTTGCACGCTACGCAAAAAGAATTGAATGTTGCAACAATCAATAACAAGCAGGTATTTTTAAGACACAGTTCCGATACTAGAAAAACTTGGCGTATGGATGCTTCTTATAGTTATCGTCCTGATCAGTTTAAGCGCACAACCATCAGGCTTAGCTACATTAATGAGCGCATTGCAGATACTATTTTAAAAGTGCAAAAAAATTATTATCCGGGTCAAACAACACTTCAAAAAGCACTTGATCTAAGTTACCGTTACCAGTATATTAAGGTGTCTAATATTATTTATCCTACAGCCGGTTATTACACCGACCTCTTTTTTCTAAAAAGGTTTGCAACAAAAGCACAATCTCTTTTTCAGCTCAGCGCGCGACAACTGTATGCAAAAAAACTAAGCGCTAAAAGTTTTTTATTGTTTGATGCAACGGCTGCCTATAAATCGCCCATCGATTCGGTATTTTCTAATAGTAGACTGATAGGATATGGCGGTATGCAACTAAGGGGCCTCGAATATTATGTAGTGGACGGAACGGCCGGGGCTGTTCTAAGAAATGCGTATCATTTTAATGTAAAAAACTGGACCATCAACAATCCATTACCTATTAAAAACCACGAAAAAATTCCTGTTAGAATTTATTTTAAAGTTTTTGCAGATGCTGGTTATGCTTATCATAAATACGCTGGTGCTTCTAATTCCTTAAGTAATACCCTGTTGTACACCTATGGTGCTGGTATAGACTTTGTAAGTATCTATGATTTTGTATTTCGTGTAGAATATAGCCGCAACCAACTGAAGCGAGATGGCGTATATTTGCAGGGCGAATTTAATTTTTGATTAGAAAATAGGCTCATGAAAATTGCAATTTATAGTAGAGGATTAGATTTGACTACGCCCAATCCGCTTGCTTTACTGCTTGATGCGTTGGCGCCTCACGATGTACAAATACATGTGTTTCATCAATTGTTGCTACACGCCGATTTGCCCCCAAAAACAGTTGCCGCACTGATACCTTTTAGAGTTTCTTCTGATTTAGATGCCTCTATAGATTGT
>CANEWV010000165.1 GCA_947442905.1 Chitinophagaceae bacterium
CCGAAAATGAATTGAGTAATTTTTTGATGTCATGAAAGTGAAGACCGGTAGTAGGTTCATCAAAAATAAATAGCATTTGGCCATGCCCTTTACCCTTACCTAAAAAACTTGCAAGCTTTACACGCTGGGCTTCTCCACCACTTAAGGTGTCGCTACTTTGACCTAGTTTAATATAACCAAGCCCCACCGATTGCAGTGGTAGTATGGCGTTGTAAATATTTTTATCTTCTACAAAAAATTCGAGTGCCTGGTCTACCGAAAGTTCAAGTACATCAAAAATGTTTTTGTCTTTGTAGTTAACTTCTAATACTTCTTCTTTAAATCTTTTACCGCCGCAAGACTCACAAGTAAGGTGCACGTCCGCTAAAAACTGCATCTCTACTACTTGTTCTCCTTCTCCTTTACAGGTGTCGCATCGTCCACCATCTACGTTAAAAGAAAAATGCTTGGGCATAAAACCGCGCATTTTTGAGAGCGGCTGTTTGGAATATAAATCCCTAATACCATCATACGCTTTTATGTAGGTTACCGGGTTACTACGTGACGATTTACCAATGGGGTTTTGATCTATCAGTTCTATTTGTGAAATAGAATCGATGTCACCAATGAGTTTGGAATGAAGGCCCACTTTATCGGCGGGTTCACCCTTATATTTTTGAAGAGCCGGATATAAAATTTGCTTAACTAGCGTTGTTTTACCACTCCCACTTACGCCACTAATCACACAAAGTGTTTGTAGCGGAAATTTTACGGTAATATTTTGCAGGTTGTTTTGTCTAGCACCCTCTACCCCAATAAAACGGGTACTCTTTCTTAATGTTGTAGGCGGTTCGATGGCAAGTGCACCTGATAAATATTTGCCCGTTAAACTATCTGGATTTTTTATAAGCTCGTTGTAATTTCCTACCGCTACTACTTCACCACCAAGGTGCGAAGCAAATGGACCCATATCAATGATATGATCTGCTTTACGCATAATCATTTCATCGTGCTCAACTACCACAACCGTATTACCCAAATCGCGTAACGATTGTAGCACGCCAATTAAACGCTCCGTATCTCGAGAATGAAGGCCAATAGAAGGCTCGTCGAGAATGTAGAGTGAGTTGGTTAAATTACTCCCTAAATTTCTTGTTAATTGTATACGCTGACTTTCGCCACCACTTAATGAATTTGCAAGCCTGTCTAGTGTTAAATAGCCAAGACCCACGTCTAGTAAGGTTTGTAGGCGCTGGTGTATTTCAATTAAAATACGTTTAGCAACGCTATTATCATGCTCCGATAATACGAGTGCATCAAACCAGGTTTTTACATCACGCACCGGCATTTTACAAAGTTCGCCAATATGTTTACTGCCAACTTTTATGTACAACGCTTCTTTGCGTAAACGGTATCCGCCACAATCCGTACAAGTAGTACGGCCACGATACCTACTTAATAAAACACGGTATTGAACTTTGTATAAATTTTGTTCTACCTCTTTAAAAAAATCATGGATGCCATACACTTTACCAACGCCATCCCATAACTGCTGATACTGCGCTTTGGTTAACTGTGCAATTGGTTTATGAATAGGGAAATCAAATTTCGAAGCTCCTTTAATAAATTGATCTTTCCACCAACTTAATTTTTCACCCTTCCAAGGCGCTACCGCACCTTCAAATAAACTTAAACGCGTATCCGGAATAACAAGTTCCGCGTCTACCCCTAGCACCTGACTAAACCCTTCGCAAGTAGGACAGGCGCCAAATGGATTATTAAAAGAAAATAAATTAGGCACGGGCTCTTCAAACACAATACCGTCAAGTTCAAAACGGCTACTAAAATGATGCACTTTTTTTGCATCCACCTCTATGTATACTTCTCCCTCCCCTTCGTAAAATGCAGTTTGCACCGAATCAGAAAGGCGGTGCATATCATCTTCGTCAAAGTCTTTTACCACAATACGGTCTATGAGTACCCAGGTTTGCGGGATGGTTTCGGTGGCCGAAGTTGATTTAGCGAGTGGCAATATTTTTTTTAATGCAGCAGGTGTTTGTTCCATCAGCTCTTCTATGCGCATGAGTGGCTCGGGAGCTGCTGCTACATATATTCTTGTAAATCCTTTTTGTAATAAAATGCCCAACTCTTCTAGAACGGCCCTGTTTTTATGTTGCTTTAAAGCAACCCCAATCACTACTTTACTATTTTTGGGAAGGGCGCAAATAGCTGCTACCACATCCGATACTTCATCTTTTTTTACTTCTTTGCCGCTAACTGGAGAAATGGTTTTACCTGCTCTCGCAAATAAAAGGCGTAGGTAATCATAAATTTCTGTCATAGAGCCCACCGTACTGCGGGGTGTGCGGGTAATTACTTTTTGCTCTACCGCAATGGCTGGACAAAGGCCCTTTATCATGTCCACGTCTGGCTTTTCCATACGGGCCATAAATTGTCTGGCATAAGCGCTTAAACTTTCGGCGTAGCGGCGCTGCCCTTCTGCAAATAAAGTATCAATGGTTAATGACGACTTACCGCTTCCTGATACACCCGTTACCACAATAAACTTACCGCGCGGAAATGCCACGCTTACATTTTTTAAATTGTGCACGCGCGCTCCCATCACTTCAATAGCGTCCATAGTCTTTGCCTGATACACTTTCTGGCTCTTTACCAGATCTACTTTTTGGCTCTTTGCCACCGCTGTATCTACTTGTTTTTTTGCTGCCATAAATCTTACACAATGTAAACAGATTATCGCAGCATAGGTTTAGTTGAGGGTTAAATAAACCCAGATTTTTTTGATGTGCACACAATTTTTTTTGGATTTATTCGATGTGAATAACCAAACCTCTCTTTTGCAATGTATCCACAAGCGATCAACCAGCATAAAAGATAACTAATTTGAACCCCGAGAAAGAAAATAGACTATGAAAACACTCGAACAGGTTGCAGATTTAGATTTGATACGCTCTTTTCAAGCTGGTGACACAGAAGCATTTGACGTGCTCGTAACACGCTACAAAGACCGCATCTATTCGTCTATATTGTTTTTTGTAAAAGACACTTACTTAGCCGAAGACCTGTTTCAAGACGTGTTTATCAAAATTATTGATACCCTAAAAAACAAGCGCTACACAGAAGAAGGTAAGTTTTTACCTTGGGCGCTTCGAATTGCACACAATTTATGTGTCGATTATTTTAGAAAGGTTAAGCGTACTCCTGCCATTAAAACTTCTGACGATCAAGATATTTTTGAAGTGATCAATGTGTCACAAGAAGCGCCGGACCAAAAACTAATGCGTGGTGAAAGTCATGACAAAGTGCGCCGCATGCTTGATTTACTTCCGGAAGAGCAAAGAGAAATTATCGTTCTCAGACACTATGCCAATTTAAGCTTTAAAGAAATCGCTGAAATTACCAACTGCAGCATCAATACGGCACTAGGCCGTATGCGTTACGGGCTTATTAACCTGCGCAAAATGATGACAGAAAATCAAATGACTTTATAATTACGTTTCAAGAGCACTCGTAAAAAGCAATCCGTTCACATTATTTATTAGCTGCGTCAAATGCTGCTTTTACAGCATCTAAATGCTTGATAAAGCCAGCCACACTTGGGTCGTAGCCGTATTTAACATCGCTAAGTGGCTTACCATTTAAGTCCAAAAACATATAGAGCGGTTGTGCATTAAAACCAAAGGTTTTGATTTCGTAGTCTAGGTTTTTATCGCCAACAGTCACAATTTTAACGCCGTTTTTATCAGTGTACTGTTCAGTTGCAGGCAGTTCTTCCGATTCGTCTACATATAAACTTACGAGCACAAAATTTTCTTTGATGCGTGATAATACCGCTGGGTCTTTCCATACCTGCTCTTCCATTTTTCTACAATTAGGACAGGTATGTCCCGTAAAATCGAGCATGATGGGCTTCTTTAAAATTTTAGCTGCGGCCATGCCTTCTTCCAAGTCAAAATAAGCCGTTAACCCAAATGGTACGTGTAATTTGTTGGTATACTTTTTAGGTGGCTCCGCATCGTTTCCTGCCGCGCTTTGGGCTGGCCCTGCGTTTCCTATTTTATATTGAAGGTCATTTAAATTAAATTCTTGCGTAGTGGCTGGAGGAATAAAACCACTGAGTGCCTTAAGTGGCGCACCCCATAACCCTGGCACCATGTACACTGCAAAACTAAAACTAGCCATCGCAAAAAATAAACGAGGCACCGATACAAAAGGCAAATCGCTATCGTGCGCAAATTTTAGTTTGCCTAATAAGTAAACACCCAGTAAGAAAAACACTACAATCCAGAGTACTAAAAACACATCTCTATTTAAAATACCCAAATGATAAGAGAGGTCTACGTTGGATAAAAATTTAAGTGCGAGTGCTAGTTCAATAAAACCAAAACTTACTTTGATGGTATTTAACCAGCCGCCACTTTTTGGTAACGATTGTAGCATCGACGGAAAAAATGCAAACAAACTAAACGGAATTGCGAGGCCTACCCCAAAACCCATCATACCTATAATGGGCGCGAGTCCTACGCCTTGCATACTGGTTTGTCCTAGTAGGGTTCCAACAATTGGACCGGTGCAAGAAAACGAAACAATCACCAGCGTTAAGGCCATAAAAAAGATGCCTAGTAATCCACCTTTGCCGGCTTTTTGATCTGCTTTATTGGCCCAACTATTAGGAAGCGCCAATTCAAAAGCACCAAAAAAGGAAATCGCAAAAACAATAAACACCACAAAAAAGAAAATATTTGAAACCGGGTGCGTAGAAATAGTATATAATATTTTATCACCAAAAATAAGTGTAAGCACCAGTGTTGGAATGGTATAAATAAGTACGATCGATAACGAATACCAAACTGCATTTTTTAAACCTTCCATTCTTGTTTTGCTGCGCTTTAAGAAAAAGCTAACCGTAACTGGAATTAATGGAAACACACATGGCGTAATAAC
>CANEWV010000166.1 GCA_947442905.1 Chitinophagaceae bacterium
AGCAGTGCCGCAAGCGGGGCGCATTTAAACCCGGCCGTAACCGTTGGTTTAGCCGTGGCCGGTAAATTTGACTGGAGCCTGGTGCCCTCCTATTTGCTAGCGCAACTATTGGGTGCTATGCTTGGGGCTGTTTTGGCATGGCTTGCTCATTTACAGCAGTTTAATGAAACTTCTGATGCGGCTACCAAATTGGGCGTTTTTTGCACATCGGCCTGTATTAAAGATCCTATAAAAAATATCGTATCGGAAGCGATTGCCACCTTAACATTTATGCTGGGCGTATTTTATATTACGGCGCCTACGCAGAGTAATGGTGCTATGGATGCCCTTCCGGTATCATTACTGGTACTGGGTATTGGACTTGGAATGGGTGGCCCAACGGGTTATGCCATTAACCCCGCTAGAGATTTAGGACCGCGCATAGTACACGCCATTTTACCAATAAAAAATAAAGGTGGAAATGATTGGGGTTATGCATGGGTACCTGTAGTTGGCCCTATTATTGGTGCTGTAATTGCAGCCTATATTTACATGTGGCTCGGATAATTTTTTTGAAACGCTTCGCAAATAGCGTAAACAACATCAACGCATTTTATGGATAAATATATTTTGGCTTTAGACCAAGGCACTACTTCTAGTAGAGCTATTATTTTTAATAAGGCTGGCGAAATTTTAGCCACCGCGCAAAAAGAATTTACACAAATATTTCCAGAGGCGGGTCTTGTAGAACATGATGCCAATGAAATATGGAGTACACAAATTGGTGTAGCATCGGAGGCTATAATGATTGCTGGGCTTGACGCTTCGCAAATTGCAGCTATTGGTATTACCAACCAGCGCGAAACAACGGTGGTGTGGGATAAACAAACAGGGCAACCTATTTACAATGCCATTGTGTGGCAGGATAGACGAACTGCAAATTATTGCGACACTTTAAAAACAGCGGGACACGCAGCAAATATTCAAGCAAAAACTGGACTTGTTATTGATGCTTATTTTTCTGGGACCAAATTAAAATGGATACTTGATAATGTTAGTGGCGCTCGCGAAAAAGCAGCAGCAGGACATTTATGTTTTGGCACCATTGATAGTTGGTTGTTGTGGAAATTAACGGGCGGCAAAGTACACGCCACAGACGTTTCCAACGCATCACGCACTCTCCTATTTAATATTCATACACTTAGTTGGGATGAAGAATTGTTACAACTCTTAGACATTCCAAAAAACATATTACCGGAAGTAAAAAGTAGTTCAGAAATTTACGGTCACACACAAAATATGCTAGCAGCGCATAGCATTCCTATTGCAGGCATTGCCGGTGATCAGCAAGCGGCACTTTTTGGTCAGCAATGTACACAACCGGGCATGGTAAAAAACACTTACGGTACAGGTTGTTTTATGCTCATGAATACGGGCACTAAAGCAGTAACATCGCATCATCATTTACTTACCACTGTTGCTTGGCAAATTAACGGCGTAACGGAATATGCACTTGAAGGATCTGTGTTTATTGCAGGCGCTGTAGTGCAGTGGTTACGCGATGGACTACAACTTATTAGAACCGCATCAGAAATTGAAACATTAGCAGCTACTGTTAATGGCACAGATGGTGTGTATGTAGTACCTGCATTTGCTGGCCTTGGTGCGCCGTATTGGAACCAACACGCAAGAGGTACGATTGTAGGCATTACACGTGGGACCTCTAGAGGTCATATTGCACGCGCAGCCCTTGATAGCATTGCCTATCAGACCATGGACGTTTTAGATGCCATGCAAAAAGATTCGGGCATTACCATTAAAGAATTGCGTGTAGATGGTGGCGCTACTGCAAATAATATGCTGATGCAATTTCAATCAGATATTTTGCATACCAAAGTGATTAGACCCACTATTACAGAAACAACGGCACTCGGCGCTGCTTATTTAGCGGGGCTTGCAGTGGGTTACTGGAACTCGTTAGAGGATATTAGCGCGCAGTGGCAAATAGAAAAAGTATTTGAGCCAACGCAAACGCATGATGCAACAAACAAACTTATTAAAGGATGGAAAAAAGCGATCAATGGCGCAGCGGCGGCAACGGAATAAATAAAGCTACTATTATCTACGCGGACGCAGCCATTGATCAGGATTTAACGGCACACCACGCTCATTATTGATGGTAAATATAATACTGCCCTCTCCATCAATACTTTTACCTGAGCGGCCTAACATAGACCCTGCTTTAACCTCTTTACCAACGCTCACACTAGCGCTAGAAAGTTGTTGGTACACCGTAAAATATTTACCGTGACGCACCATTACAACCTGGTCGCCATTTACTTCTCCAACATAAGATACTTCACCGTCGGCAATTGATTTTACTGCAGAACCTTCTGGTAATGCAATATGAATGCCATCCGAATTTTGCTTAAGCTTGGTACCAGGCACTGTTGATACCCCAAATTCAATAAACACATTACCACGGTCTACAGGCCAAGGTAAACGCCCTCTGTTTTGCTCAAAATGCATAGAGGTTTCACGGCCTTCTTCGGTAGATTCAAATGGAGAATATGGACGTGACCCTGCTTTTGCAAGCACAATGGGCTCATTGTTTTTAGCACTATTTGCAGCGGTATTATTTTTTGCCGAATTATCCGATGCATTATTTTTTGCACTAGATGCTGCCGCATTTTTTTTGGCGTCATCAATGGCTTTTTGTTTGGCAATCCGGTCTTTACGAGCGGCTTCATCAATTTCTCTTTTGATAATAGCCATTACCGCCTGCTGCATACGCACACGCTGCTTTTCTTTGTCTTTAATTTGTTTGGCAATTACAGACTCCTGTCCTTTTAACTGCGCCACTACTTTATCCTGCGCTTTCTTGTCTTCTTGTAAAACTTTTAACTGCTCACTTTGCGCGGTAAGTGTAACCATACGCTCTTTTTTATTAGAGTTAAGTACGTCTACTTTTTGCGTGAGCATGGTTCGCGATTGCGAAATGGCAATAGCCTGCGTTTCTCTATTTTGTCTGTAACTTTTTAAATAAGCCATGCGCTTAACGGCGTCATTAAAATTACGCGCCGAAAATAAAAAGTTTAAATACTCGTAACTGCCCCTGCTTTTGTAAGCAAAAACAATACTCTTGGCGTATTTCAATTTAAGGGTATCCAGTTCTTTACGAAGGCGGTAAATATCCATTTCATTTAAGTAAATGGTATTGTCTAGTTCGTTGATTTGATTGTTGATGCCACGCACCAGCTCTTCACGCTTGGCAACTTTGCGCTTAATTAGTGCCAGTTCGTTTAAAGAAAGCTTTTTATTTTTTTGGGTTTCCGATAACTGTCTGTTTAAATCAGAGAGTTCCTTTTTAAGCTCCTGCTCCTTTTTTTGCAGCTCTTCGCGGGACTGTTGAGCCGATGCGCCTACCACAGTCATTAAAAAAAGCACTAAAAAAACAAAGCGTTGCAGGGTCATTAGCATAGAGTTTAAGAGATCCAATTACTTATTAACGGCAAAATGAGCCAGAAATTACTTTTTCTTATAATTTTTAGGGATTTCGAACGAATATTTGATGGGATCGTCGATTGAGAACTCCTTAAAATCTAAAAAGATGTCCAGTTTAGACTTCTCTGACATAGAAATTTTACGGTCGGTAGCAAAGGAGTATGCCCCCAACGGCTGAAAATTACCATAGGAAATATCGCAGGTACGGTTACGGAGCGCATTTACGTCATTGAATTTTGAGAACAAAATACGCTGGGTACTATTGTCAATATTAATGAGGTTTTTAAACAAATCGCCTACCATGGTTATCAGTAGTTGATTGTCGTTGGCTTTATAAGAAACCAGGTTATTGCTAAAAAATATAGGGTTACCAATTAGGAGGTCTTGTAAAGACATAAAATCGAAAGGAATTTCTGTTACCTCTTGCAAATAAGCAATCGATCTTTTAGTTATCGACTTATCTCCTACTTTTTGTACCAGCACCACGCTATCTCTTGTAACCCTTGCCTGTAGGCCTTCTGCAGCGATTCCTAAAAAAGTACCTTTAACGCGAATAAGAATTAGCGAGTCTTTTACCATGCTTAAATACACGGTGTAGTTATCCTTTTTTTCGGCACCCTCGTAGTCTACTTTTATTTTAGCATTAAAGGTTTTAAAATTAATTTTTTGCTGTCCTACTTTGCCCATAATCTCACGCACAATAGCGCCCGAGTCAATAACCGGAATGGTATTTACAACCACTACTTGCGCGGTATCTTTTTTAGACAATGCTTCCTGAATACCTTCTACTTTTTTTACCGTTCCGCAAGCGGCAACGAGTAAGATCGTAGCAATAATTCCCAATAATTTTATTTTCATGTATTTGATGTGTCTGATAAATTTATTTTCCGGTACTCCCAAAGCCACCCGCACCTCTGTTTGTTGGAGTTAGTGCGGTTGCAGGCTCCCAGCTAATTTGTGTAACGGGTGCAATCACCATTTGCGCTATACGGTCGCCGGTTTTAATAACCTGCATTTCGTTTGATAAATTAATTAAGATTACCCCTATTTCCCCTCTATAATCGGCATCGATGGTTCCTGGCGAATTTAAACAGGTAATACCCTGCTTTAATGCTAGGCCACTGCGCGGACGAATTTGAGCCTCGTAACCAGTAGGTAGTTCGATAAATAATCCGGTAGGAATGAGCTTACGTTCTAGCGGCTCCAACACCACCGATTCGTGGATATGAGCGCATAAGTCCATGCCCGCAGAGCCCTCGGTTGCGTATGCTGGAAGCGGGTTACCCGACTCGTTTACAATTTTTACAACCACTGGAAATTGAGCTGTGCTTTGGGGCATAAATTACAATTAGGACACAAAGGTACAAGATGGCATCAAAAAAAAGGGTTAAAATGGACCCGGTTGGTTATTTTTGACTATAATTG
>CANEWV010000167.1 GCA_947442905.1 Chitinophagaceae bacterium
CAAATCTTGTGGGCCTAAATTCTCTCATAAATTATGCGTTTAATAAATCTGTTCTTTTTAATTGTACCACATTCTCTATATGCAAAGTGTGTGGAAACATATCTACAGGCTGTATTTTAGTGACAGTGTACTTAGCATGAAGTAGTGCAAGGTCTCTTGCCTGTGTCGCTGGATTACAACTTACATATACAATCGTTGGCGCCTCCATCTCTAATAATTTCTGTACTAATTTTTCGTGCATGCCTGCTCTTGGTGGATCTGTGATAATGACATCCGGCTTACCATGGGTTTCAAAAAATGCATCATCACAAACTTTAATCACATCGCCTGCAAAAAATGCAGTCTCTGTTAATCCGTTCAAAGCTGCATTCAACTTTGCATCCTCAATTGCTTCTGCTACAAATTCTACCCCAATAATTTTTTTAGCCTGCTCGCTACAAAAAATACCAATGCTGCCTGTACCGCAATATAAATCATACACAATTTCTTTTCCGGTAAGCTCTGCGAAATCGCGCGTTACTTGATATAATACTTCTGCTTGTTTTGAATTGGTTTGGAAAAAAGATTTTGGACTTATTTTAAATTCAAATTTTTCTAATTTTTCAGTGATATAACCATTACCATAATAAACTTGTGGCTCAAGGTCCTGCATACTATCATTGCGTTTGGTATTGATGGTATACAAGAGGGTCGTGATTTGAGGGAACTGCTTTAACAATAAATCCAAAAGCGCTTTTCTTTTTGTTTCGTCCTCGTAACCAAGCATCAAATTAATCATCCACTCACCCTTGGTGGTGTTTCTTACAAACATATTTCTTAACCAACCCTGATGTTGTTTGATATTATAAAACGGCATCTTATTGTCTAAGGCAAATTGCACCACAGCTTTACGCATTAAATTCGTAGGCTCTTCTTGTAAATAACAAATATCTATTGGCACAATTTTTTCAAAAAAACCTCTCGCATGAAAACCGCCATCACCGGGGCTTTTCACCGGCTCGGCACCCGAAGCTTTCATCGCCCTAAATGCTTCAAACGACATATAAATTTCTGTAGCAAAAGTGTATTCTACCTTATTACGATAACCTTCCGTTTGCTTTGCACCTAAAATAGCGGGAATGATTGGCAAAGGAATCTTAGCGATCCTTGTTAAATTATCTACCACTTGTTGTTGCTTATAAATCAGCTGTTGTGCATAAGGTAACATCTGCCACTGACATCCTCCACATACCCCAAAATGACTACAGAATGGCTTTACCCTGATTTCTGAATAGCTATGAAATTTTTTAGCAAAGCCTTCTGCCCAATCGGCTTTATTTTTTTGTAGTTGAATGTCCACCACATCCCCAGGGACTGCCCCTTCTACAAAAATCACTTTCCCATCCACTCTTGCTAAGGACTTACCCTCCGCTGCATAGTCCTCAATAAGGACCTTTTCTAAAATGATTGCTGGTTTTGACTTTCTCACGGTAACAAAGGTACAATCCAGCTACTAGAATATGCTATTCTTCCATTTAAATTAAACCTAAATCTGTTTTTTATTTTTTACTTTTATGTACTTAATTTGACCTTTAACCCTTTTATATGTTTCAGAAAATTATTGCTTTATCCAGTTTTAGTTTGGTTCTTTTGTTTTCAACAGCGGTGCATGCGCAGGCTGTCAAAAAACAACCCCTTACAAATACCAAGTCTGTTGGGCATAATATTGAAATTACCCTTAAGCCTTACAAAAACACGAAGGTCTATCTAGGCACCAACTATGGTCAAAATCGTGTACTGGCAGATTCTGCTATTTTAAATGAAGCAAGCCTTGGATATTTTAAAGGAAAAGAAAAGCTCACACCAGGCATCTATTTTATTGTGTCCCCTAAGTATAGTATACTCTTTGAGTTTTTGGTAGATGAGGGGCAACAATTTAAAATCATTGCGGACACTTTGAATTTACTTGACCATCAAATCATTGGTTCAAAAGACAACGATATTTTTAGTAACTATTCCAAAACTATGAACCAACTTGGTGCACAAAGAAACCAGTTGGAGCAAGCCTATAACAGCGCAGCAACAGCAAGCGATTCTGCAAAATACTTGCAAGCTTTAAAAAAGATGGACACTAGCTTTAAAGAAGAGCGCCAAAAAATTATGACCTCAGCACCTAATTCAATGATGCGTTTTTTCTTGGACGTTTTACAAAGACCAGATGTACCAGCGATCCCCATCATCAATGGCATGGCGGATTCTACTTATCCTTTTTATTATGTCAAAAATCATTACTGGGATAATGTGGTGTTCAATGACAACCGTTTACTTAGAACACCTTTTTTTGAAGCAAAGCTAGATGAGTATTTTAAAAACTATGTTTCACGTGAACCGGATTCGATTATTGAAGAACTGCAGTATATGTTGACTGTCGCAAAAACAGGAAAAGAAATTTATCCTTTTTTACTTTTTAAATTTACCAACAAATACATCAGTCCCGAATTTATGGGTCAGGATAAAGTGTTTTTACATTTGTTTCAAAACTTTTTTAGTAAAGGGGATACGGTTTTATTAAACAATGAATCTAAAAAAACAATCACTGAACGCGCCTATAGCATTATGGCCAACCTCATTGGGAATCCCGCACCACCATTGAATTTAAACACAATAGATAATAAACCCTTTTCATTGTATAACAGTCCCGCTAATTATACATTTATCGCGTTCTGGGACCCAACCTGTGGTCACTGTAAAGAAGAAATACCAAGGGTAGATTCATTTTATACAAATAACTGGAAACAATTAGGCGTGCAAGTCATTGGTGTAAATACGAATATAAAAGAGTTAGCATCTTGGAAACAATTTATAACAGAACAGCATTTAAATGCTGGATGGTTACACGCCTATCAAACAGAAGCGGCATTGAATGCAGAAGTCAATGCAGGTAAACCCACTACGATTAGACAGTTGTATGATGTATTCAAAACACCGACCTTTTATTTATTAGATAAAGACAAAAAGATCATTGCTAAAAATTTAACGATAGATCAGTTTCATAATTTCTTGCAATCTCAGCAAAAAAAATAAGTTAAAAAATAGCTGAAACAACGTCTCTTATTACCTTAGGTTTTCCTAATGTATAATAGTGTAACACAGGTACGCCCACTGCTTTTAACTCCTTGCTTTGCTGAATCAACCACTCGGTACCCACTTGCTCACATTCTGCATCAGTCTTGCATTTGTTAATGGCATTGGACAAATCTGTTGGAATGTCTACATGGAATATTCTTGGTAAAATCGTCAATTGCTTTTTGTTGGTGATCGGCTTTAATCCTGGAATGATCGGCACCATAATACCCATATCGCGACATGCTTGCACGTAGTCCAAAAACTTTTGGTTGTTGAAAAACATTTGGGTCATGATATACTCTGCACCTGCATCTACCTTCTCTTTGGTTTTGATTAAATCAATTTCGAAATTTGGGGATTCAAAATGCTTTTCTGGATAGCCGGCCACGCCCATACAAAAATCTGTCTTGCCTCCGTTTAAAATATCTTCGTCTAAATAAATACCTTGGTTCAATTGTCCAACCTGCTTTAACAAATCAATCGCATATTTATTTCCACCTGGCTCTGGTTCAAAGCTAGATTCGTTCTTAGCCGCATCGCCCCTTAAAATTAAAGCATTGTCAATCCCTAAAAACTGTAAGTCAATTAAGGCATCTTCTGTTTCTCTTTTAGTGAAACCACCACAAATAATATGCGGCACTGCATCGATATTATAATGGTTCATAATCGCAGCACAAATACCTACCGTGCCTGGTCGTTTGCGCACATCTACTTTTTCAAAAGTACCATCTGTTTTTTTCTTAAACATGGTTTCACTTCTGTGATAGGTCACATTGATCCATGAAGGCTTAAACTCCATGAGTGGATCCAAATGATCGTAAATAGACGTAATTGTTTTACCCTTTAAAGGTGGCAGGATCTCAAAGGAGACCAAAGTGTCTTTTGCTTTTGCTAAATGTGCTGTTACGTGCATAGAGTGCAAAAATAGTTAATATTATTTGACTAGGTTCAAATAGGCCTTTTTAACCTTATTTTT
This sequence comes from Chitinophagaceae bacterium, assembly GCA_947442905.1. Next base: position 4,082 of record CANEWV010000167.1, read on the forward strand.
GTACAAAAGATTCAACGTGATACTAACAATACATACCGATAAACTGATTAAGCAATACAAGGGCCGCAAGGTGGTGGACGAGGTAAGCGTATCCGTAAAACAGGGTGAAATTGTTGGTTTATTAGGGCCCAACGGTGCTGGTAAAACAACGACTTTCTATATGGTGGTTGGATTGATTGCGCCAGATGAGGGCCGCGTGTTCTTAAACGAGGAGGATATCACCCATTTGCCTATGTATAAGCGCGCTCAAATGGGGTTGGGTTATTTACCACAGGAAGCGAGTGTGTTTAGAAAGTTGTCGGTGGCCGATAATATCATGGCCATTCTAGAAATGACAAAATTAACGAAAGGCGAGCGTTTGCATAAAATGGAAACCCTTTTAGATGAATTTAATTTACAAAAAGTAAGAAACAATAACGGTGATAGTTTAAGTGGTGGGGAGAGAAGAAGAACAGAGATTGCACGAGCGTTGGCTGTGGATCCTAAATTTATTTTATTAGACGAACCCTTTGCTGGCGTGGATCCTATCGCAGTAGAAGATATACAATCGGTGGTAGCTAGATTAAAATTAAAAGACATTGGTATTTTAATTACGGATCATAATGTCAACGAAACCTTATCCATTTGTGATCGTGCTTATTTATTGATTGAGGGAAAAATATTTAAACACGGCACTGCCGAAGAATTAGCAGCAGACGAACATGTAAGACGTTTATACCTTGGCACCAACTTTGAGTTAAAGCGCAAGGATTGGATTATTGAAATGGGACAAAAATAGCCTATGAAGATTTTTAGCCCAGCATTATCAAGACTAGCAAGACTGC
>CANEWV010000168.1 GCA_947442905.1 Chitinophagaceae bacterium
GTATTTAATGCAGTATAAGCCTGAGCAGATGGACCATTATTGATTTCGTTATCTGCTTCAGCAACAATCAAATGCATTTCAGAAAAACGAACCATAGAAAAATGAGCGTCACTTCTAGAAACAGTAGGATCTGCTACGTCACTATATTTTACAGTATATGCACGATCATCGGTAGTGCCGTTATTTGCCCAAGTAGCTCCATTAACAACCCTATAATTATAAGCTTGCCATGAAGGATAGTAATATTTTGTTTTAGCGGCATTGTTCATTTCGTAATTGTGTACAACTCCATTTAACACACGAACATCGGTAGTATCATAATCTTTATAATGGTTATTGGTAAACCACATAGCACCTCTACCAAAAGTTGAAAATGCAGACATATAGTTATGCAGTTCATTTACAAAAAGCGAACCACCTAAAGCCTGTAGCTGCCACATATGTTCTGTTTTATTTCTACCTGCTTTATTCCATAAATCAGTCCAATTGGTATATAAAGAATATTCATTACTCGCTATAACTTCAAGAGCCTTATCTCTAGCTAAAGTGTAATAATCTTTTGAAGAAATATTTTCATGTCCAGCGACTACCGTTTTTGCGTAAGTATACATTCCATTATCTGTGCCACCTCTTACGCTTACATTTCCGGTAGCGGCACCTGACGCCATAGTCATGTATGTTTTTGCCAAGAAACCTTTTGCAACGCCACGCGTTACCCTTCCTACCTCACCAGCTTTTGGATCTTTTGCTGGTAACAAATTAGTTTCAGCACTTTTAAAATCTGCAATAATTTGCTTGTACACATCTGCTACCGAAGATCTAGCAATACTCGCTGTTGGATCTAAGGATAAAGATTTTAAGCGAATAGGTACGCCACCATATAACTGTACCAATTGAAAATAAGCCCAGCCTCTAAAAAAATAAGCTTCGCCTAAAATTCTATTTTTTACTGTAGGATCTATATTGGTATTTATAGCAGCAACATTTTCTAAAACAGTGTTTGCTCTAGCAATTACTGAATAACAACCTACCCATGGGCCATCCACACCCCAGTATCCTTGCGGGTTACCAGCACCTGATGTACCCAAAAACCAATCGGCTCCTGACACATGATCGTCATCTAACATGGTTAAATTCCACATAGGCTGCAAATACAAGTCGTATGTGTATAGTGCACCATACACCGCATTGATTGCTGCTCTAGCGTCTGCCTCGTTCTTATAGAAATTTTCTGGAGATAAAAAAGAAAGCGGCTTTTCTTCTAAAACCTTCTGACAAGAGAAGGCTGAAAATATTAACACTGGTAATAAAATTTTCCAGGTATTTAATTTATTAATTTTCATATAATGAGTTTTATAAAAATTTAAAAGTTGCATTTAATCACAAAAGTGTAGGTTCTTGAATTAGGGAAACCTCCTAAGTCGACACCAAACAATGCAGGATTATCGCCATAACTATTTATTTCAGGATCAAAGCCAGTATACTTTGTAAAAGTGTACAGGTTGTTTACACCCAAAGAAACTTTAATGGCGTTAATGCCCTTAACCAATTTACCAGGAAGTGTATAGCCAAGATTGATATTCTTAATACGAACAAAACTGCCGTCCTCAATAAATCTTCTAGTAAATGGCAATGTTCTCCAAAACTGTCTAATCGGCTTTGGAGCCAATGCATTAGAATTATCAGCACCTTCTTTCCATGCACCATTAAACATATCTAAAGTCACATTTTTAGAAGTACCAATATTAGCATTCCAAACACTATTCATATTCACAATATCGTTACCCTGAACACCATTAATAAATACACTTAAATCAAAACTCTTGTACTTGAAGTTATTGGTGATACCAAATGTATAATCTGGATTTACATCTCCAATAACTACACGATCAGTAACAGAAATAGAGCTCGGATCGTTATCGAAATTTCTATACTTCACTTCACCAATCATACGTCTAATGATATTTAATGGCTGCCCGTTAAATACCAATGAATTTCTCACTTCAGCCTCATTATCAAAATAACCATCTTCTACGTAACCATATAAAGTTCCAATAGGCAATCCTGCACGCTGAATAAATGGAGCATCACGTGTAGAAATATTACTTGCAAATTGTTCTTTAACATCGCCACCCAATGAAATGATTTTATTTCTATTAAAAGAGATATTGAAATTAGTTTTCCATTGGAAATCCTTTTTATTGATAACAGTTGCATCCATCGCAATTTCTAAACCCTTATTTTCAACAGACCCTGAGTTTCTTAACTGACGTTGAAACCCAGTAGATGCAGGTGTAGTAATGTATTGCAATAAGTCGTTGGTGCGTTTTAAGTAAACGTCAACATGCGCATTAATACGTCCATTAAATAAACCCAAATCTAAACCAGCATTATACGCATTGGTAGTTTCCCACTTAAGTTGCGCATTAGCTGGACCCGAATACACGTCATCGGCTAATCCAGTTTGTACAGCACCATTAAACGTATAATTGTAAATAGCTAGTTTAGATAAAGAAGCATAAGAGCCAATACCCTGATTACCAGTTTGACCATAGCTTGCTCTTAATGTTAACTCACTAATGGCATCAATTTTATTGATGAAAGACTCTTTGTGCAATTTCCAAGCAAGACCTGCCGAAGAAAACGCTGCCCACTTATTATCTTTACCAAATTTGCTTGACCCATCATTTCTGTGTGATACAGATAAAATATACTTGTCGGCATAGGTATAATTTAAACGACCTAACACAGACACTAAATTAGATTGATACTTATTGGTTACAATTGGCAAAATTTGTTCTGCCGCTTGTAGGTTTTCATTCATTAAAAGATCATTCGGAAAAGTTTTAGCTTCTGCACGCTTAGAGTTACCCATATTTTGCTCGAATGTCGAAGCAGCAGTAGCAGTAAAACTATGATTGTCTACTTTTTTATTATACGTTAGGATACTTTCAGAAACAATACTAGACCAATTATTATCTGATTTTAAACCCCATCCTTTAGAAGCAAATCCTTCAAATACAGTTCGAGGATAATATTGATCCCTTGTATTTGCTCCATAATTAAATCCAATATTTTGTCTGAACTTTAAATTCTTATGTATGGTAGCTTCTAAAAAGTTGGATGAAAAAATATTAGTAGCAGTAACCCTATTTAAAACATCGTTCACATATATATATGGATTGGTAATAAAATCATCACCAAGTCCATCATACTCATCTAAAATACTAATGGTAGCAGGGTATGTTAAAGCAGAACGAACTACCCCAGCACTTGCAGCATCAGATTTGTCTGTACCAGTTTTAACACCTCTTGTTGTAGAATTCGAAATAGAATTACTTGTACCTATGCGAAAAGTTTTATTGATATTTCTATTTAAATTAAAACTGAGGTTTATTTTTTTATAACCAGAAGTTAGAATCACCCCTTCTTGATCTACATAACCAAACGTAAAATTGTGGCTACCAGCATCAGAAGCGCCAGAAACGTTTAGTGTATAGTTTTGAGTGAGTGCTTGTCTAAATATTCTATCCTGCCAATTATTCTTATCATTTTCATAAGCAGAAGGATTAGGGAATAACAAAGAATAATTAGTGCCATCATATTTGTTTGCATTCTGAAATGCTAGATTTTGAAAATTTGCATACTCCATAGGATTAAGCATTCTCATTTTTTTAGAAACCTCTGCTAAACCCATTGTTACATTTAGCTCAACCTTATCTTTTCCAATCTTACCTTTTCTAGTTGTAATTAACACTACACCATTAGCACCACGAGAACCATAGATAGCCGTAGCAGATGCATCTTTTAAAACATCTATAGACTCAATATCGTTCGGGTTTAAAAAAGCAAGTGCATTGAGTGTTTGTTTTTCATCGCCACCTAAAGATTCTGGCGTTGTACCACTACTACTATTATTGAATGGCACACCATCAATAACGTACAAAGGCTCTGTTCCACCTAAAAATGAATTAGATCCACGAATTCTGATACTAAGACCAGCACCTGGAGCACCATCGTTTTGAGTAACATTTACACCAGCCAATTTACCTTGCATAGCCTGTAATATATTTCCAGGATTATCACGCATGATTTCTTCGCGGTTAAGTCTTTGTGCGGAACCAGTTAGATCTGATTTTTTAACAGTACCATATCCAATTACAACAACGTCTGCAAGTGCAGAAGCAGTTGATCTTAAAGAAACAGTAACTGAAGTTTTCTTTGAAACATTCACTTCCGATGTTTCCATTCCTACAAATGTTACAACGATAGTAGAAGCACCACTAGGAAGATCAATAGAAAAATTACCCTTGTCATTACTTAACGCAACAACTTTAGAGTTTTTAACGGCTACCGTTGCGCCATTAATTGGAGCGCCGGCTTCGTCCAATACTTTACCGGTAATTTTCTTTGATTGTGCCTGTCCTTCAACAGCGAGGATAGCAAAAAACAAAAGAAAGAAAATGAACATTTTTTTCATATAGCAATGATTTTATCAAATATAAATAATTATTGATGTCAATAATGATTCTAAATTATCCGTTTATAGTTGTTAATCGGTCAATGTGACAATTCTATCCATAAAGGGCTATTAGCATTATTAAGCTACATCTTGTATATTTATTTAAAATTAATTCTATGAAATTTTTATCTAGGCTGCTCCTTTTTATAGTAATTATTGCTTTTGGCAGGTCTACAGCCATTAGTCAACCGTTCATCAACGAAATCAAGGCTTTTAGAAGAGCAGATTCTACCTCAATGCCGCCTCAAAATGCCATTTTGCTGATAGGTAGTTCTAGTTTTACCAATTGGAAAGACGTTGCAAAATATTTTCCAGAACACACCATTATCAACA
>CANEWV010000169.1 GCA_947442905.1 Chitinophagaceae bacterium
AAATGAAAACGGGTAGAGACATCGCAGTGGCTACGCTACTTGGTGCCGAAGAATGGGGTGTTGCTACAGCTGCACTTATTGTGGAAGGCTGCATTATGATGCGTAAATGTCATTTAAATACCTGCCCTGTTGGTGTTGCTACACAGGATCCTGAATTGCGCAAACGCTTTACCGGTAACCCCGATCATATAGTCAACTTTTTTACATTTATTACGCAGGAACTCCGTGAAATTATGGCAGAGCTTGGCTATAAAACCATTGATGAAATGGTGGGTCAAGTAGACGCACTTGAAATGCGCGACGATATTACCCATTGGAAATATAGCAAACTAGATTTATCAAGTATTTTATACAAAGAACCTGCAGACGATTCTACTGGCTTATACAAACAAGAAGCGCAGGATCATGAGCTTTCAAATGTACTAGATTGGAAATTATTAGAAGCCGCCAAAGATGCCATTGCTAGTGGCACAAAAATTAAAGCGTCTTTTCCTATCACCAATATTGACAGAACAACGGGCACAATTGTATCCAACGAAATCACCAAAAAATATAAAGCTGCTGGGCTCCCTGAAGGAACCATTCATTATACATTTACTGGAACTGCGGGCCAAAGTTTTGGTGCGTTTAATACAAAGGGTGTTACCCTAGAAATAGAAGGTGATGCCAACGATTATTTTGGTAAAGGTTTAAGCGGCGCTTCACTTATTATTTATCCAAGTAAGCGGGCAACATTTGTTGCAGAGCATAATAGTATTATTGGAAACGTGGCACTTTATGGTGCAACATCTGGCAAGGCCTTTATTAGAGGTAAAGCAGGCGAACGTTTTGCCGTAAGAAACTCCGGCGCAGAAGTTGTAGTGGAAGGTGTTGGTGATCATGGTTGCGAATACATGACGGGTGGAAAAGCTATTATTTTAGGAGAAACGGGCAGAAACTTTGCAGCGGGCATGAGTGGCGGTGTCGCTTACATTTATGACACAGCCGCAAATTTTGCAGATAAATGCAACACCGAAATGGTGGATTTAGATCCGTTGGATACATCAGATAAAACCTATTTACAAAAAATGATCGAGCAGCATGCTGCTTTAACAGAAAGTAAAGTAGCGCAGTTTATTATGTCTGATTTTGACAATCAATTAGCACATTTTGTAAAAGTATTTCCAAGAGATTATAAAGCAGTGCTTTTACAAAAAGAAAAAAACAATCAAAAAGCGATTTAAAATTTTTATAGATGGGTAAGCCTACCGGATTTATTGAATTTACTAGAGAGCTGCCAAATAAAAGGGCGCCACAAGAAAGAGTAAAAGACTACAATGAATTTGTAGAAAGATATAGCGATCAAAAACTAAATGAGCAATCTGGAAGATGCATGAACTGCGGTGTTCCGTTTTGTCATAATGGTTGCCCTTTAGGCAATATCATTCCAGAATTCAACGACGCCGTTTATAATAGTAATTGGGAAGAAGCCTATGAACTATTAAGTGTAACCAATAATTTTCCTGAATTTACTGGACGCATTTGTCCTGCACCCTGTGAGACTGCTTGTGTGCTTGGCATCAATCAACCCGCTATTGCTATCGAAGAAATTGAAAAGCATATTATAGAAATTGCTTTTGAAAAAGGATTTGTGAAGCCTAAAAATCCAAATATTAGAACAGGTAAAAAAATTGCGGTCATTGGATCTGGCCCTGCAGGACTTGCCACTGCTGCTCAATTAAATTATGCAGGACACCATGTTACTGTGTTTGAAAGAGATGATGCACCGGGAGGTCTTTTAAGATATGGCATCCCTGATTTTAAATTAGAAAAATGGGTGATTGATAGACGCATACAATTACTAGAAGCGGAAGGTGTTGTTTTTTCATGCAATACCAATATTGGTGTTACAATAAAAATGGAGGAAATAATAAATGAGCACCATGCTGTTGTAATTGCAGCTGGATCAACCATTCCAAGAGATTTAGATATTCCAGGTAGAGATTTAGAAGGTGTTTATTTTGCCATGGATTTTTTAAAACAGCAAAACAAAAGAGTAAGTAATAAAGACGTAATTGGACAACCCATATTAGCAACAGATCAAAACGTAATTGTAATTGGCGGTGGTGATACAGGGAGTGATTGTGTTGGCACATCCAATAGACAAGGCGCTGCTTCTGTTACGCAGTTAGAGCTTATGCCAAAGCCCCCTGTTACTAGAACAGATATGATGCCTTGGCCTTCCTACCCAATGACACTTAAAACCTCTAGCTCACACGAAGAAGGCGCACACAGAGAATGGGCGGTATTAACCAAACGTTTTGTTGGAGAAGCAGGAAAACTTACAGGAATTGAACTTGTAGATATTGCTTGGAAAGCCTCTACACCTGATAAGCCAGCTAGGTTTGAAGAAATGGAAGGAACCACCCGAATTATCCCTTGTCAAAAAGCATTTTTAGCCATGGGCTTTGTACATCCTCAACACAAAGGGTTTATAGATGAAATGGGTATAGAACTAGATGCCAGAGGCAATGTTTTCGCCAATGAAATGGATTATGAAACAAGCATAAATAAAGTATTTGCCGCAGGAGATGCACGTCGAGGGCAATCCCTAGTTGTTTGGGCTATTAGTGAGGGGCGCGAGTGTGCTAGAAAGGTAGATGAGTACCTTATGGGGTATTCTTCATTAGAATCCAAGGATAAAAGTTACTTAATTAATATATAATTTATTTTATAATATTTTATGGCTAAAGCCTGATTTTTAATTAAATCAGGCTTTTTTGATTAATAATACGTTTATTTCAAGCGATTTCGATTCATTATTTTCAAGATGCTATTCACATTATAATTATTTTAATGTTTATATTTTACATAAAATAATACATAATTTTTATTAATTTAGGGTATAAATACTCATATAATTATAATTTATTATTTATGTATCAAAAGAAGTTAAATGTTTACAACGTAGCACCGTTTTTAGCGCTATTGATTGTGGCTATCCTCGCCATTTTTGCGCCTCCCGAACTTAGCTTTGAAGACAAAGCTGGGGTTTATAATGGAGCCGATATTGCATGGATTTTAGTAGCTACTGCTTTAGTTTTTTTAATGACCCCAGGGTTAGCCTTTTTTTATGGCGGAATGGTACACCGGAAAAATGTGATTTCTACCATGATTAAAAGCGTGGTGGCAACTGGTGTAGTTACCATTATTTGGGTAACGGTGGGCTATAGTTTGTGCTTTGGTGAATCTATTGGAGGCTGGATTGGAAATCCAACTACGCATTTATTTATGAAAGGAATAAGCAGCGGTGCTCCATGGAGTTTAGCACCTACTATACCACTTGGCTTATTTGCACTTTTTCAACTCATGTTTGCCATTATTACTCCTGGCTTAGTTGTGGGCGCAGTGGCAGAAAGAGTAAAGTTTACTTCCTATATTCTATTCATTGTATTATTTAGTCTTTTCGTATATGCGCCTATTGCACATTGGACATGGCACCCAGAAGGTTTTTTATTTAAAATGGGCGCACTAGACTTTGCAGGAGGTACAGTGGTTCATATAACTGCAGGTTGTGCAGCCTTAGCTGGTGCACTTGTATTAAAACGCAGAAAAGCACATTTAGAACAACAAGAAATCCCCCCTGCTAATATTCCGTATGTATTAATTGGAACAAGTTTATTATGGTTTGGTTGGTTTGGATTTAATGCAGGATCTGCACTGGGCGCAAACGCGCTTGCGGTAACAGCTTTTGCTACCACCAATACTGCAGCTGCTGCTGCAGGCTTATCATGGATGTTTTTTGATGTGATGCGTGGTAAAAAACCATCGGTACTTGGATTTTGTATTGGTGCAGTAGTGGGGCTAGTAGCGATAACACCTGCCGCTGGTTTTGTTGCGGTTCCGCAAAGTATTTTTATTGGTTTTACAGCTGCTATCATTTCAAATTTGGCTGTCTACTATAAATCAAAATCTAAATTAGATGATACGTTAGACGTTTTTCCATGTCATGGAGTTGGCGGAATGGTAGGCATGATCATGACAGGCGTTTTTGCTACTAAAACTGTAAATGGTGCTGGCGCAGAGGGCTTACTATATGGTAACACAGAATTTTTTATAACACAATTAAAAGCACTTGTAATTGTGGTAGCGTATAGCTTTTTAGTATCACTACTCATTTTTAAAGCAATAAGCTTAATGCTTCCTTTACGCGTTAGTCAAGAAGAAGAAGAAATTGGATTAGATGCAACACAACACGATGAAAAATATGGCAGAAACCCACATAAAATATAAAAAAACAAGGTACAGTCTTGATTAAATTCTCTGACCAGAATTTAAGACTGTACCTCTTAGTTTACTAAAAACCAACACAATGTTAAAGAAAATTCTAATTGCTAGTGCAATTTGCTGCACTATTGTTCCCTCATTTGCGCAAAAAGACAGTACAAAAAAATCTAACACAACATTTACAGCCTATGTAGATGGTTACTTCAGGGGATTACTAAAAAACGGCGACGGTAGCAATAATAACTATACCAGTTTTACAAATTCCCACAATAGTTTTCAACTTGGCATGGCGAGTATTAAAATTGACCAAAGTTTTGGAAAATTAATCGCTAGTGTTGACCTAGGTGCCGGAAAAAGAGCAGATGAATTTTCCTACAATGACCATGATGTAAAATCGCATATTAAACAAGCCACACTCTCCTACTTAGTTTCTGATAAACTGAAATTAACTGCCGGAAAATTTTCTACGCATATAGGATATGAATTACTAGACGCTACAAGCAATAGGAATTATAGTATGTCCTATGGATTTTCATATGGTCCATTTTTTCATACAGGCATTAAAGCGGATCTTAGTTTAG
>CANEWV010000170.1 GCA_947442905.1 Chitinophagaceae bacterium
AATTAGCCGTTTATGAAAAAGCACCAGACGAAGTAACCGTTACACTTTCACATTTTGAACAAAGTGGTTTTGGTGAAAACCCGGTGTGGTGGGCCTTTGTAGCAGAAACCGACAACACCATTGTAGGCTTTGCATTATACTATATTAGATACAGTACTTGGAAAGGACAATGCCTGTATCTCGAAGATTTTATTGTAACCGAAAAAATGCGTGGCAAAGGCATTGGCAAATTACTATTTGACACCGTTGTTCAGGAAACAAAAGACAAAGGTTTTTCAAGAATGGTATGGCAAGTACTCGAATGGAATGAGCCTGCCATTAACTTTTATAAAAAATACAAAGCCAACCTCGATCCAGAATGGATCAATGGCATATTAGATGTATAAATTACTACTAACTTAATCCGTTTACCACCGCTTCTTTGTATACTTTTTGTACAAGACCTTGTAATACTTTGCCTGGACCTACTTCGGTAAAATGTGTAGCACCATTAGCAACCATTTGCTCCACTGTTTGTGTCCATTTTACAGCACCCGTTAATTGATTGATTAAATTTTGCTTGATAGCAGCAGGGTCTGTAACGGCTGCAGCCACTACGTTTTGATATACCGGGCAAATTGGATTTGCAAAATTTGTTGCTTCGATTGCTGCCGCTAATTCTTCACGAGCTGGGGCCATTAATGGACTATGAAAAGCCCCTCCTACTGGAAGTACCAAGGCACGCTTTGCACCAGCAGCTTTCATTCTTTCACATGCTATTTCAATTCCTTTTACAGATCCACTAATTACTAGTTGACCAGGACAGTTATAGTTTGCTGCTACCACCACTTCATTTGATTCAGCCATTACTTCTGCGCAAATTGAAGCCACCACATCATCTGCAAGCGCTAGAACCGCAGCCATCGTTGAAGGTACTAATTCACATGCTTTTTGCATAGCAGCGGCTCTAATACTTACAAGTTTTAATGCGTCTTCAAACTCCAAAACACCATTGGCTACCAGTGCCGAAAATTCACCCAACGAATGTCCAGCAACCATATCAGGGGTGCCGTGCTCCAGGGTTTTATATGCAATAACAGAGTGTAAAAAAACAGCAGGCTGCGTTACATTCGTTTGCTTGAGTGCTTCGTCGGTGCCATTAAACATCACTTCACTAATATCAAAACCTAATATCGTATTAGCCCTGTCAAATAATTCTTTGGCAACAGCATTGTTATCATACAAAGCCTTCCCCATTCCAATAAATTGAGAACCTTGACCTGGAAATACATACGCGTGACTACTCATAGGTAATGATTTAGGACCCAAAGTAAATAAAAAACCCCGACACTTTTAATGTCGGGGTTTAAAAAATAAATGAGTACTTAAAACTGTGTATTCAAACCCAAATAACGTAAAAATTCTTCTCTTACTTTTTCATCTTTAAACTTACCACCATAAAAAGCAGTAACTGTAGATGAAGTATCATCTTCAACGCCTCTACTTGCTACGCACAAATGTTTTGCATCGATTAAAACAGCCACATCATCTGTGCCTAAATCTTTTTGTAACTCTTTAGCAATTTGCATAGTTAAGCGCTCTTGCACTTGTGGGCGTTTAGCAAAATAATCTACAAGGCGGTTTAATTTACTAAGGCCAACTACAGTGCCATTGCTAATGTAGGCGATATGCGCCTTGCCCATGATAGGAACAAAGTGATGCTCACAATTACTGTAAAATGAAATGTTTTTTTCTACCAGCATTTCATTGTACTTGTACTTATTTTCAAAGAGGGCCATCTTTGGTTTGTTGGCCGGATTTAAACCATTAAAGATTTCTTTGACATACATTTTAGCTACACGCTTTGGCGTACCGCGCAAACTATCATCTGTTAGATCAAGGCCTAGTATGTCCATGATTTCTGCAAACCTTTCTTCGATTGCAGCAATTTTTTCATCTTCTGATTGATCAAATGCTCCTGCGCGCATAGGGGTATCCACAGAAGTACTGATATGGTTGTCTCCTGCCGCATCAATTTCCTCTTCTGTAAGAATAATCTTACCATCCTTAAGATGGATATTCGACAAAGTTTCGTTCTGTTTCATATAATCTGATTTTTAAATCTAATGTTGAATTAATTTTATCTCTTAAAAGTTCGTAAATCACCACTGCAATATTTTCGGCAGATGGATTCAGTGTTGCAAAAAATGTAGTGTCAAGGTTTAAGTTTTTATGATCAAACCTAGCGAGCACTTCTAGCTTAATAAGGTTACTTAATTTTTTGGTGTCAATAACATAACCCGTTTCAGGATCTGGGTACCCAGTAACCTGAACAATCAATTCATAGTTGTGGCCATGAAAATTGGGGTTGTTGCAAAGACCAAATATTTCGTTGTTTTTTTCGGGAGTCCATGCAGGGTTGTGTAACCTGTGCGCAGCATTAAAATGCTCCTTTCTAAAAACAGAAACTTTATGTTTTTCCATTGCTAAAGCTTTGGGATCTTGTTTTTTGGGACGTACACTTACATCCACATAAAAAATAATTAAATCAAGTAAGTATTTTGTTAATGGCTAGGCACTGTTTCAGAAGTGTGCTGATCAAGTGGCCCTGCCTTTTGTGTTATACATTAACAAAAGAACCTGACGTCAAAGGTAATAACAAGACGCTAGTAAATTTGTTTACTGTGACCTTAAAAAAAGTGAAAATGACCCTATTTACCGAAATATTCGACGTAAATACGGGGTGTTTCATAGAGTTTTATGCAATGAAGCTCAACAGAACTAGGTAAATGGGGTGCTAACTGCTCCCAAATGGCAATGGCTAAATTTTCGGTACTACATAGTTTGCCGGCCATAAAATCCACATCTAGGTTGAGGTTTTTATGGTCTAGCTTATCTACCGCCTGGCTTTTAATTAACTGGCTTAACTTTTTAACGTCGTACACGAACCCTGTTTCGGGATCTGGATTGCCCTTTACGGTAACATACAAATCATAGTTGTGGCCATGCCAATTTTCGTTGGCGCAAACACCAAATACGGCATTGTTTTGCTCATTAGACCAATTGGGATTGTATAATTTATGGGCTGCGTTAAAATGTTCTTGTCTTGTTAAATAAACCATCTGACCAATATTTTGGCAAAGGTAGGCAGAATCGGAGTATTTTTGTACTCTATGCGGGTAATAATAACAGCTGCCACTAACTTAGAAATGGCTGGTTCTGCTAAAAAAGCAAGCCAACTATTTAAAAAAAGCAAACTAAAACTAAGCTTTCATGCAACCGGCTTAGGCATGCTCGCCTCCGGGGTTAAGCTCACGCAACTTGTTACTGCACACAAACCTGATTTGATTATTCAAATGGGGATTGCCGGCACCTATATTAAAACAGAGCCCCTTGGAAAAGTAATGGTGGTGGCATCAGAATCTATGGCCGATTTAGGCGTTCGCGAAAAAGGAATTTTTACCGACCTTTTTGACAATCAATTAATAAAAGAGAATGAAGCGCCATTTAAAAAAAGGAAATTAATAAACCCTGCTATTAGGTCACTCAATGTTTTGAAATCGGATACGGCAGCAGCGGTTACCATTAATGAAATTACAACCTCGCCTAAACGAATCAAAGAAATTGTAGCTGCCCACAACCCCGTATTGGAAAGTATGGAAGGTGCTGCCCTACATTATGTTGGAGGCCTTACCAAAACTCCCTTTATTCAGATTAGGGCTATATCAAATTATGTTGGAGAAAGAAATAAAGCAAAATGGAAACTTACAGAATCTATTGAGCAATTAGAAGCCTATGTGCTTACCTATTTAGCCACCCTAGAAAATGGTTTAAAAAAATAGTGTCATGAAATTAAGTCTTGGTTTTTCTCCCTGCCCCAACGATACTTTTATTTTTGACGCACTCGTTAATAAAAAAATTGATACTGAGGGTTTAGATTTTGACATTCACTTAGAAGACGTTCAAACCCTAAATAATTTTGCATTAGAAGACAGGTTGGATTTTTCAAAAATTAGCTACGGCGTCATGCCGCTTCTACTAAACACGCATACCCTTTTAAACAGTGGCGGCGCCATGGGCAATGGTGTTGGCCCTCTTTTAATTAGCAAAAACAAAAATATTACGGCTACTGACGTAAACGATTTGCGCATAGCCATTCCTGGCAAAAATACAACGGCCTATTTACTATTTTCCTTTGTATACCCAAATGCTAAAAATATTTCGTTTTATGTATTTAATGAAATAGAAGCAGCCGTTTTATCGGGCGTGGTAGACGCTGGTGTTATCATTCATGAAAATAGATTTACGTATGAACAAAAGGGCCTTTATAAAATAACCGATTTAGGTGCAGCTTGGGAAACAAAAACAAAAAGTCCAATAGCTTTAGGCGGTATTGTGGCTAGCAACCGAATATCTAAGCCCATTATGAAACAGGTAGACCAACTGATTGCTAAAAGCGTGGAATACGCATTTAATAATTACCCAGCTATTAGTGAATATGTAAGTTGTCATGCGGAGGAAATGAGTGAAGCCGTGATGCGCCAACACATAGATTTATACGTCAATGATTTTAGTAAAGACATGGGAGAAACTGGCAAAAATGCCATAGAAACCCTCGTGCACATTTATCAGCAAATGAATCCTTCGTTGAGTACTACTCCGCCATCTCCCTTAATGCCAGCCAGCGTAGTTCCATTTCTTCCAAAGACTGTGTAACTTTTGTAAGCGCATCTGCGAGCGTAGTAATTTGATCGTAATTCAAATTTTCGTTACTCATTTGCGCCGTTAATTCTACTTTTTCGGCTTCTAATACGGGCATCTCTTTTTCTAGCTTTTCAAACTCATGCTTTTCTTTAAAAGT
>CANEWV010000171.1 GCA_947442905.1 Chitinophagaceae bacterium
ATTTTTTTCTTTTTCGAATACAATGGTCATATGAATATGATATTACTACTTATAAAGCTACGGGTTAAGGAGGTATTTAGATTGAATGTTGAAAATTAACGCTTATTGGGGGGAGTAATCCACCTTAATGGCCAAAAAAAAAGTTAAGAAGCCTTATTTGAAAAATACGTCGTAGCCAAACCTTAAGATAGTGGCACCAATTACAAGTAAAAAGAATACACGAATAAATTGGTTACCCTTGGCGATGGCCAGTTTAGCACCCAATAGCCCCCCAACTGCGTTGCAAATAGCCATCGGAATCGCAATACCCCAAATAATGGTTCCTTTCATAAAAAACAGAACAATAGATCCAAAATTAGTTGAAAGGTTCACCATTTTAGCGTGGGCGCTGGCTTGTAAGAAATCATATCCAAGCAAAGCAATAAAGCCCAGCACTAAAAAGCTTCCAGTGCCTGGTCCAATAAAGCCATCATAAAATCCAACAGTAGCACTTAATATTAAACTACGAACAAGCAGTGCGTTTCGCGAAAGATTTTTTGATTGCGCTTGCCCAAAGCTTTTTTTGCTATACGTGTATAGAGCCACCACAATAAGAACGCAAAACAAAATAGGTTTCATGTAGCTATTCCCCATTTTACTTAATAACTCGGAACCTAAAAAAGCAAATGAAAATGCAACGGTGCACATAAGCGCCATTCGGCGCCACTCAATTTTTACTTTTTTTACGTATTGTTTAGCAGCAAAAAAAGTACCACTAAATGCTGGGATTTTTAAAGAACCTATAACAGTAGCTACGGGTAAGTTGGGCATTAAAATAAGAGCTATCGGCGTTTGAATAAGTCCACCACCACCAACAATCGCGTCTACAAAGCCAGCACCAAATGCAGCGATGCATAAAAGGATTAACGTGAGGGAATCTATTTGATCAAACATGCTTCGTTTGTTTTTTGTGTTGACCTGTATTGGCTACAATGAGTCCAAGTATAACAATACCCGCACTTATCATGTGTATTTTTAGGAAAGGTTCATTCAAAAATAAAACGGCTTCGATAGTGCTAATAACAGGGATGAGGTTGCCAAACAAAACAGTGGTACCTGCGCCAATTTTTTTAATGGCGGCGTTCCAGCATAAAAAAGAAACCACCGATGTTCCTGCACCCAAATATAAGAGTGATAATAAAAGCGAATTATTCCAAACAATGGGAGCTGCGTCGATTTGTTCTATCAAAAAACCCGGTAATATCAATAGTGTACCTAATCCAAATATGGCCAGTAAAAAAGTAGTACCCGAAATGGTTGCTGGTTTTTTTCTAACAAGTACATTGTATACCGCAAATGCTACCGCACCAGCGAGCGCCCATATGTCACCCACCGAAAAAGTAAATGACAAAAGGGTTTGTAAACTTCCTTTAGAAATTAGTAGCAATACACCAGATAAACAAATGAGCATGCCTGTTAGCCTAAATGCATTGATGCGTTCGCCAATAAAAACAATGGCAAATACAGTAGCAAAAATAGGAGAGGATGTAGTGCTAATAAGCGCCATATTAATGGCAGTGGTATAATGCCCAGAGATATATAAACAAGTATTGAATATCGCAATACCACTAAGCGATACCCAAAAAAGATAGGCTTTGTGTTTGTTTAAAATATACCACTCTTTTTTAAAAGTATTAAATGCAATCGGAAGCATTAATACAGTAGCCAACGACCATCTGCAAAAAGCAAGTGTGATAGGGGGTATTTGCCCATTAACACCGCTTGCGATTACAAAATTACCCGCCCAAATAGTAACTGCCACTGTTGCAAGTAGCATGCCTATGTATTTGTTGTTACGGGCGTCCACCAGCAAAGTCTATTTCGTAATTGCCTTTAATACGCTCGATGGGAGGGTTAAAATAACCAAATTTAACTTTTGGAAATTCTTCTGTAATAAGGCTCATGAGTTGCTTAACACCTAACATTTCACCGGTTTCATTGACGCCAATTTTTCCCATGTACCAGTCTGGATCAATATTAAAATTGCGCCATTGTATCATAGATAAATCTGTGTCTATAATTAGTTTTCGTAGCGCTTCATATTCTTCAACACTATCAGTCATGCCCGGAAAAACAAAATAATTAATACTCGTCCATCCGCCATAACTCCGCATTACTTTTAAACTCTCAATGATATCTTCAAACTGATAATTATTGGGTCTGTAATAAGGTTCGTAAATATGTTTGCGGGCCGAGTTGGTACTCACCCGAATACTGTTTAAACCCACTTCGCATAAGGCTTTTACGGCATCTGGTTTAGAACCATTGGTATTAATATTGATACTGCCTTTATCCGTGTGTTTTCTAATTTCAATGATGGATGCTCTGATGGTTTCCCACATGAGTAATGGTTCTCCTTCACAACCTTGTCCAAAACTAATGAGTGGGAAGGGCGCATTTTTTAAATGCGGTACCGTAAATTCTACAATCTCTTCGGCAGTAGGTTTAAAGGTTAAACGGTCCTGCGTAGAAACGATGGTTTCATCGGAAGGTTGAAAAGAAATACATCCAATGCAATTGGCATTACAAGCGGGTGAAGTAGGAACGGGACATTCCCATCTTGACAAAGAAAAATTTCTTGCAGCAGGACATGTGTAAGTCATGCAACAATTTTCCATCAAATGTTTTACGAGCCTGTTGTGCGGATAATCGGCCAATAATTTTTCGGTACCAGAAGCAATTTTTTCATCATCATATCCAGCGCACTCTTGTCTAATGTCTTGTTCAATTCTTACGGCAGGAACATAGGTTTTATTATCTAACCAGCCCGCTGCTGTATAGCAAAATAACGGTAGTGTAGGTGCTTCCGCTTCTGTTTCATATGCGGCAATATATAAACCCGTATGTGCAGGTGGTATAAATGCAGCAACGGCCCATCCTTTATCGCATAAACGCATTTCACCCGTTTCAACATCAAGGCCAATGCCACGTCTGCCTGGTAATTCATATAAATTACCGCCTTCTGGAAGTTCTATCCAATCGGCGGGATCAATAGGCATGGCATCCCAACCAGAACGTCCTACCACATACAAACTAGTGTCTTCGTATATATTTCCTTCTCCGTCTGAATATAATATGTAAGGTGACTGTTGTAGTGGACTGGCCATGTTATTTATTTAAGCGTTCTTGACAAAATACATTAAATGCTGCTTCATCTTCTTTTTCAACCGCAGATTCTATTTGTTTTTGAAACAAGGTGTTTTTTTTGTAATCTAATGTAAGTAGTCCGTCTTTTAAAACGACATTTTCAAAAGCGTCCCAGGGGTATCTCTTTTTTGGAAAACTATTAATTACAACCTCATCGTTGTCAAAAGCAATTTCTTCCGGAAATTTAACTTGTTTTTCAATGACAGCAGCAGCCACATATATGAATGCAAGCCATGATAAATAAGGTTGTAAAAAAATGCCCCAAGCACCTAATAAGAGTGCGATTCTATGCAGTGAGGGTCTGCCTTTTTTTTCTTTTAATAGCGTAAACGCGGTCCACGCAATCATGGAAAGCATAATGGTAATATATATAATTGTGCGCTCATAGCCATGTAAAATAACTTGAAGCGAAAGTAGGAGGGCTGCAATAGCAATCATTAGTATGCTCACCGTATTGATAAATACAAATGAGCGTTTTTTTAGAACAATAATGTATTCGTAAACTTTACCTGCCATGCTATTAATTTGAAGGGGTATTTTTAACCATCAAATTACACATACACCACAACATGTGAGCACCTACATTGCTGTCCCAATCGGTTTCGCCTACACCCACTTCTACAATGTCAAATCCAATGAGTTGTTTACCGCTGGCTACTATTTTTTTGAATAAATATAAAATCTCTTCGCTTTCAAAGCCGCCTTGAACAGGGGTTCCCGTATTCGGACAAAGTTTTGGATCTAATCCATCAATGTCAAAACTAATATACACCAGTTGAGGAAGTTGATTGACAATTTCATCTGTTATCTGCTTCCAAGTTTCACCCTCGTATTGTCTGGTTTTAATGTCTTTGTCAAAATAAGTAACAACTCTTCCATTGCTATTATTGATATAGTCCCACTCTTCACTACAAAAATCACGAATACCCACTTGAACCAGTTTTTCAACACCTTCTATTTCGTTCAGCACATTATACATAACAGATGCATGCGAGTAGGTAAAATGCTCATAGCTTTTTCTTAAATCACAATGGGCATCAATTTGTATAATCCCAAAACTGCCATGTTTTTCTGCTAGTGCTTTTATGTAACCAAAAGGGGTGCTATGATCGCCTCCAATAAGACCCACTTGTTTCCCTTGCTTGAGTAGTTCACTGGTTTGTTCGTATACCCAATTATTGAGCATCACACCACCTTCATTAATTTCTTTAAGGCTCTTACACATGAACTTGTTGTTTCCAACAATTTCACCTTTAGAAATATAGTCAATAAAAAGTTCGGCCTCTTTGCGTAAGTAGTCACTTTTTAAAAGAATTTTTTTATTGGTTTCTCTTAAATAGAATCCTTTTTTCCAGCCATCTGGCACATCGATATCTAGTAAATCTACCTGAATACTAGCCTTCCAAATATGTTCTGCGGCTCTTGAAGTGCCGGCTCCATAACTTACTGTTACTTCCCAGGGAACGGGTAGTAAGATAAGGCTAGATTCCTCCTCGGAAAAAGGGAGGCCAAAAATGTTGTTATTCGGGTTTCCGACATCATTCGGGTCAAAGTTGGATAATTGGCTCATACTGGGTTGTATTGAAAACAGGGCGCAAGTTAGCAGCTATTTTTCGAAATACGTTAAAGATTCTTGAATGCTTAAACAAGACCA
>CANEWV010000172.1 GCA_947442905.1 Chitinophagaceae bacterium
TAAATTAGCAGTAGGTGTTAAGTGTGGCGGTAGTGATGGATTTAGTGGCATTTCTGCAAACCCAGCAGTAGGCTATTGTAGTGATTTGCTCGTAGCATTAGGTGCCAAAGTATTACTTGCCGAGTTTCCGGAACTCTGTGGGGTAGAACAAGAATTAATTGACCGTACTGTTAATCCGGATGCAGCACATAAGTTTATTCATTTGATGAGTGCGTATAGTGCAGCCGCTATTGCAGCTGGTTCTGGTTTTCATATGAATCCATCACCAGGTAATATTAAAGATGGCTTAATTACAGATGCCATTAAGTCTGCGGGAGCTGCTAAAAAAGGAGGATCTTCTCCAGTTGTAGATGTATTGGATTATACAGAGCCTGCCACTAAGCCAGGTTTAAATTTAGTTTGCACACCAGGTAACGATGTAGAAGCTACAACAGGAAAGGCGGCAAGTGGCGCTACGCTTATTTTATTTACCACAGGACTTGGTACGCCAACGGGGAACCCTGTTTGCCCTACCATCAAAGTATCTACCAATGCTGCTTTAACAAAAAGGATGAACGACATTATTGATATTGATACGAGTCCAATTATTTCTGGCGAAAAAACAATTCCAGAAATGGGGGAAATGATTTTAGATTATTGTATTAAAGCGGCTAGTGGTGAAATTACCCCTAAAGCAGTATTGTTAAACCAAGACGATTTTATTCCATGGAAACGTGGGGTTAGTTTATAAATTAAAATAAGAAGAGATGAGTAAGTTATTCATGGGCGAAGATTTTTTGTTGCAAACAAAAACAGCACAGATATTATACGAGGAGTATGCAAAGCAAATGCCAATTATCGATTACCATTGTCATTTGTCGCCTCAGCAAATTGCCGAAGATATTAAGTTCGAAAATTTAACACAGGGCTGGTTATACGGTGACCATTATAAGTGGAGAGCCATGCGTACAAGTGGTGTTGATGAGTCTTATTGCACAGGCAACAAGTCTGATTATGAAAAATTTGAGAAATGGGCTGCTACGGTTCCTTATACGATGCGTAACCCACTTTATCATTGGACACACCTCGAATTAAAAAGATATTTTGGCATTAGTGAGCTATTGGATCCTACAACGGCAAAGTCTGTGTATGAAAATGCTAGTGCTCAAATTCAAACGGATAATTTTAGTATCAGAAACTTAATTCGTAAAATGAATGTGAAAGTTATTTGTACCACAGATGATCCTGTCGATTCATTAGAATACCACAAAACGCTTGCTGAGAGTGGGTTTGAGGTAAAAATAAAGCCAGCTTTTAGACCCGACAAAGCCATGGAGGTTTCAAGTGCGGCTAATTTTAATGCGTATGTTAAAAAGTTAGAAGCTGCTACCAATTTGTCGGTTTCTTCCTTTGAAGATTATTTATTTGCACTACAAAATAGACATGACTTTTTTGCTTCGATGGGATGCTCTGTGAGTGATCATGGACTAGAAGAAATTTATGTAGAAGATTTTACGGGTCAAGAAATTGAAGCCATATTTACAAAAGTATATGGTGGAAAAGATTTAAGTCTTATTGAACAGCGCAAGTTTAAAAGTTGCATGTTGCTTCACTTTGCAGAATGGGATTGGGAAAAAGGTTGGGTGCAACAATATCACCTCGGTGCACTACGCAATAACAATTCTCGTATGTTGTCTAAATTAGGTCCTGATACGGGTTGGGATAGTATTGGAGATTTTTCTCAGGCAGCCGCGCTATCTAAGTTTTTAAATAAGTTAGATAGTGAAGATAAATTGGCTAAAACCATCATTTACAATCTGAATCCTGCAGACAATGAGCTGATGGCATCTATGATTGGTAATTTTAATGACGGATCGGTAGCAGGGAAAATTCAGTTTGGTAGTGGCTGGTGGTTTTTAGATCAAAAAGACGGCATCATTAAACAGTTAAATGCCTTAAGTAATATGGGGCTCGTGAGTAGGTTTGTAGGCATGCTCACCGATTCTCGTAGTTTCTTATCATTCCCTAGACACGAATATTTTAGACGCATTTTGTGTAATTTATTTGGAGATGAAATTGAAAATGGCGAATTGCCTAACGATACAAAGTGGGTAGGTCAAATTATTCAGGATATCTGTTACGACAATGCCAATACCTATTTTGGCTGGAATGACAAATAATCTACTTTTTTATTTCATTTCATATTATCTTGTAAATCAAACGGGTAAGAAATAAGTATGAAAAAAGTATTTTGTTTTGGGGAAATTTTACTTCGAATGTCACCCGTATTAGACCAGGGCTGGATTAACAGTGCTTCTATGCCGGTGCATTTAGGTGGCGCAGAACTCAATGTAGCAAAGGCTTTGGCTGGATGGCAGCAACCCGTTACGTATATGTCTGCAATGCCAGACAATTATTTATCTAAAGAAATTGCTGCGTCAATTGCTGCTAGTAATATTGGCGTAGAAGCGATGCAATATTGTGGCGACCGTATAGGTATTTACTTTTTACCACAAGGGGCCGATTTAAAAAATGCCGGTGTTATTTACGACCGTGCACATGCTTCATTTTCAACAGCTTTATTCCCGGGAAAAATAAATTGGGATGCTTTACTGGATGGTTCTGATTGGTTTCATTTTAGTGCCATTAGTCCGGCTTTAACAGCGCAGGCCGCCGAACTTTGTTTGGATGCATTAAAAGCTGCAAAGCGTTTAGGCCTTACCATTTCTGTAGACTTAAATTACCGCGCTAAACTTTGGAAATATGGCAAGCAGCCTGCACAGGTAATGCCAGAACTTGTTGCTTACGCCGATGTAATTATGGGTAATATCTGGAGCGCAAAAGATCTACTGGGTATTCATGTTCCAGCTGCTGCAGAAAGCGCTACAAGCAAAGAGGAGTTTGCTGCATGTGCTAAGGAAACGGCTGCTGTACTATTTGCACAAAACGCGTCTTGCAAAGTGGTAGCCAATACCTTTAGGTTTACACCAGAAGGAGCTGGCGTACATTATTATGCGGCACTTGATACAAGAGAGGAGCAGGCGGTATCTGTAAGTTTTGATGCAAATTCAGTGATCGATAAAGTGGGTAGTGGTGATTGTTTTATGGCAGGACTTATATATGGCATTCATAATGGACATGCGCATCAGGAAACGATAAATTATGCAGCTTCGGCAGCTTTTGGTAAATTGCAAGAACTGGGTGATAGTACCAAACAAACCGTTAGTCAAATTAAATCAAGGTATTAAATGGAAAGAGAAGCCGCTTTAATCAATCAAATAAAAAATGAAGGCATGTTGCCTTTGTTTTATCATGATGACGTTACTGTTTGTGAAAATGTGCTTCAAGCACTATACAATGGTGGCGTTAGATGTGTTGAGTTTACCAATAGGGGCGTGCATGCACTTCCAAATTTTAAGCACCTAGTTTCTTTAAAATCTACGATGCCTGGTTTGATACTTGGCATAGGTACCATTAAAACACCACAAGACGCTACTGCATTTATTGAAGCCGGTGCCGATTTTTTAATCAGTCCTTGTTTTGATGCCAGTGTTGCAGACGTTGCATACATGCATAAAGTATTATGGATACCAGGTTGTATGACCCCCACCGAAATTCACGTGGCGCAAAAATCTGGCGCTACACTTGTAAAATTATTTCCGGGTAACGTATTAGGTCCTGGTTTTGTAGAAGCTATAAAAACATTATTTACAGGTGTGGACTTTTTAGTAACAGGTGGTGTAGAGCCAACCGAGCAAAATATTGGTGCCTGGTTTAAAGCAGGTGTGTCAGGCGTAGGGCTTGGAAGTAAACTGATTACCAAAGATGTTTTAGCGAATAAAAATTATAAGGAATTAGAAACCCAAACAAAAGAACTTGTACAGCTCATAAAAAAAGCACAATAATTACGATTTAAAGTTTACCCATATGGAACAAAATATTGGACGTTACCGCTGGACTATTTGTAGTTTAGTTTTTTTTGCAACTACGATTAACTATTTAGATAGAGCAGTAATTAGCTTATTAAAATCTACACTTACCACCGAGTTGAAATGGGATGATGGTGATTATACCAATGTAGAAATCGCTTTTAAAGTGTCTTATGCCATCGGATTATTATTAGCTGGACGATTTATTGATACCGTGGGTACTAAAAAAGGATATGCATGGGCTACTGGACTTTGGAGTGTGGCTGCTGTTTTACATGCCGCTGCTAAAAGTGTATTTGGTTTTTCTGTAGCACGTGCCGCATTAGGTGTTACTGAAGCTGGTAATTTTCCGGCTGCTATTAAAACAGTTGCAGAATGGTTCCCACGCAAAGAGCGTGCTTTAGCCACAGGGCTTTTTAATTCTGGCGCTAATATTGGTGCCATTGTTGCGCCTCTAACGGTTCCATTTATTGCTGCAGCATACGGTTGGCAGTGGGCTTTTATTGCCACCGGTTTACTTGGATTTATTTGGCTTATTTTTTGGAATAAACATTACTACAAACCATCGGAGCACCCTAAATTATCTAAAGCAGAACTTGCTTATATTAATAGTGATGCCGATGCAATAGCTGAAGGCGATGCGCTACAATCAAAACCTTTTGGTTGGGCATCTTTATTAAAGTATAAACAAACATGGGCTTTTGCGATAGGTAAGTTGTTAACCGATCCTATTTGGTGGTTTTATCTTTTCTGGTTACCGGATTTTTTAGAAAGTCAATACCATATCAAAGGAACGGCTATTGCACTTCCAGTAGCTGCCGTATATACAATGTCTGCGGTGGGAAGTATTTTTGGCGGATGGCTTCCTATGTATTTTATTAAAAAGAACTGGCCTGTATTTAAAGCGCGCAAGTCTTCTA
>CANEWV010000173.1 GCA_947442905.1 Chitinophagaceae bacterium
TAGAAAAATTAAAAGCTATAAAAATTAAAGCAAAAGAATTACAAAAAGTAATCAATAGAACAGAGAGCGTGATTGCTTTTGAAGACATGAGTGTAATGAGTAGAGCCAGCAGTATTGCGCTTTACGAATTACTTGGTGACGCGGATATGATGAATACCGAATTTCAAAAATACCAAGCCATTAGTATTGACGATATTCATGCATATGCCAATTCAATTTTTGACAACAACAATTCAAATACACTCTTGTATCACGCTCAATAAAAAATGACATGTTAGATAGAAAAATAATTCCAACGATAGAAGAGGCGGTTCATTTTGATTTGCAATTAAAAAATTGTGACCGGTTTACACTGGACAATAAAGTGCCGGTGTATGCCATGAACGCTGGAGCACAGGATGTGGTGATGGTTGAATGGGTATTTGACGCTGGTAATTGGTATGATAAGCAGCCCATGGTGGCCGCTACCACTAATTTTTTAATCAAAAACGGCACGACGTCTAAAACGGCCTATCAAATCAATGATTTTTTTGAATTTCATGGGGCGTATTTAAATAGAAGTTGCTACAATGAAACGGCTAGTATTACGCTACACTGTTTAAGTAAACATTTGGAAATCCTGCTTCCGGTGGTGCGTGAAATTATTGAAACCAGTATTTTTCCTGAAGAAGAATTAGCCATCTATAACCAAAATCAAAAACAGCGTTTGTCGGTTAATTTGCAAAAATGTGATTTTATCGCTAACCGTTTAATTGATGAGTATTTATTTGGTATCAATCATCCATACGGTACGTATTCTGATGCTAAAGATTATGACGCGCTTAACACGGATTTATTAAAAGCCTTTTACAAACAGTATTATTTAAACGGCTCTTGTAAAATATTTGTAGCCGGAAAAATGCCAACTGGTTATGAAACCATGCTTAACAAAGCCTTTGGTACACTGCCTTTGCACGCAGATACACCAGTGGTGGTGGAGCATCCTATTGTAATAGCTGCACAAAAAAAGGTGGAAATTATAAATGATGAAAATGGTGTGCAAGGTGCTATTAGAATGGCCAGACCTTTTCCAAATAGACACCATCCTGATTTTCAAAAAGCGCATGTACTTAATACACTCTTTGGTGGATTTTTTGGTTCTCGACTGATGAGTAATATTAGAGAAGACAAAGGATATACCTATGGCATCCATAGTTATTTTCAAAATCATGTGCATGCTAGTGCATGGATGATTAGTACGGAAGCTGGCCGTGATGTTTGCGCGGCTACCATAACAGAGGTACTAAAAGAAATGGAACTACTCCGTAATGAGTTAGTGGATATAGAAGAACTCAATTTGGTGCGTAATTATATGATTGGCTCTTTACTAGGAGATTTAGATGGTCCTTTCCAACTGATAGGCCGCTGGAAAAACTATGTACTAAACGGGCTGGATGAAAATTACTTTTACAAGAGCATTGAAACCATCAAATCGGTGACCCCTCAGGAGCTGCAAAGACTTGCCAATACCTACCTACAACCAGACGATTTTTACGAACTAGTGGTGATTTAAGGGTAGATTTCGGTCGATTTGTACGAACTGGCGGCGATTTAGAATTTTATTTTCAAAAGATTTATTTATCCAAATAATTGATTTTCAGTTATTTGGATATTTTTGCCACTTCGTGTCAAAAATATTTAGTACTATGCTTTGCATAGTACTAAATAAATCCCCCATCTTTGTGTTTCAATCAACAGCAATGGATATTCAAAACACACAATCGCAAATGCGGAAAGGAGTTTTAGAATTTTGCATCCTGTCTATCATTAATAGAGGTGAAGTATATCCGAGTGATATTATTGACCAAATGAAAGCAGCCAATTTGCATATTCTAGAAGGGACTTTGTACCCACTACTAACCAGGCTCAAAAATGCTGGCTTATTAAATTATAGATGGGTAGAAAGTGTGAGTGGACCACCACGTAAATATTTTGTAATGACAGATGCAGGCAAAGAAGCTTTTTCTGTTTTATTACAAACTTGGAACGATATGGCAAATGCCGTTTCCTTATTAACACAACCCCCAACTCCTAACACCGAAGCCTAACCGCTTAAAATTTTGATCCATGAAAAAAGTAATCAACATAAATTTCCAAGGTCGTATCCTACCTATTGAGGAAGCGTCTTACGAAACATTAAAACAATACATAGAAAGTTTGCGTCAATATTTTGATGCCGAAGAAGGCAGAGATGAAATCATCAACGACATCGAATGCCGGATTGCAGAACTTTGTGACGACCGTTTAAAAAAAGGCGCCGTATGCATTACGGAAGAGGATATGCGTTTAATAATCGAAAGTATTGGTCGACCCGCCGATTTTGAGGCACAGGATGGCTTTGAGGCAAGCGCTAGTGCTAGTAGCTCAAACGCTAAGCAGGAGCAGTTTTCAGACAATGGTAACGATCCGCAAAGAAGATTATATCGTGATGAGCAAAACAAAGTGATTGGTGGCGTTTGTGCCGGTATTGCTAATTATTTAAAATTAGATCCACTACTTGTGCGCGTATTATGGGTTCTGTTGTTTGGCATTTCAATTTTTGCATACGTACTTTTATGGATTGCAGTTCCAAATACTTCAACCACTCAAATTGGTGGCGCACGAAAAAGATTATTTAGAGACATCGATGCTAAAGTGATTGGCGGTGTGTGCGCGGGCTTGTCTAAATATTTTGATATTAGAGTTAGATACATTCGCCTCTTATTTTTAGTGCCTAGTGTACTACTCGTATTAAATTGGAATCATTTTCATTTGTTTCAATTTTGGGAATTTGATGACTTCCCTAATTTTATTGAATTAACATTTAGCCCAAGCGCTGTCTTTGTATACATTATACTATGGTTGGTGCTTCCAGAAGCTAGAACCACTGCCGATAAATTAGAAATGCGTGGCGAAAAGGTAGATATCAATAGTATTAAAAATACCATTCAAACCGATATGGAAGGTTTTGGTAAAAGAGCTCAAAGCTGGGGTTCTAATATGTACAATAAGACTCAAAAAAATGAGTCTGAAACAACTACAGCTACTTCAAATGCAGTGCCAGAGCCTGCGCAGCGCGGAGGTTGCTTGCATTTTGCAGGTCGTAGCATTACCATCTTATTTAAGGCCTTTGTATATTTTATTTTAGGGATTATTACCCTCTCTGTTTTAGCGGCTTTATTTGGTATAGGTATTGCAACCACCGGCTTACTTCCATTACGCCGATTTATTTTAGAAGATGGCGCACACAACTGGTATGCCTATGCAATCATTGTATTTTTTATCTGGGTACCAGTTATTGGAATTGTTACCGCTATTATCAGAAAAATTGCGGGTATTAAAAAAGCAAATGTGTGGGTGCGTGGAGGTTTTTGGTCATTATGGGCATTAAGTTGGATTTTTATTCCACTCTTTTTTGCAACCCTTACCAAAAGTTTTTCTAAACAAAATGAACCTCAAGAAGAAGTATATAAACTTGCCAATGCGAAGGTGAATTATTTAGAAATAAGTGCGCAACAAAAACTCAAATACTATAACCATTATTGGCTAAAGCTTGAGCCTTTTAATTTCTTTGATAGCGATACCGTGTATGTAAGAAATTTGCGTATACGCATTGTGAAAGCTACGTCTGATAGTTTTGAAGTTAAATATGTACGTATTAGTAATGGTAAAACAGTAGCGGAAGCAGAACATCTTGCGAGCAAAATTAATTTTGATCTGAATCAACAAGACAGCAGTTTGTTTTTAGACAAAGGTATTGCGATTAATAAAACCGATAAATTTAGAAACCAGCATGTTATCATGACACTTGCTATTCCAGTAGGTAAGCGTTTTAAAATTACCAATAGAGCATGGGAGCAAGTAAAAGTGAGCGTTAATAAAAAAGGGTTCCGCTCTCAAACAGGCCCTAATATTGATTTTGCATTAGATGGTGATAATTCAGATTGGTACAACGACTCGGATGCATTTGATTATGACTATGACGTAGAATATATCATGACGCCAACGGGTTTAGAAAGAGTAAAAGGTCAGCCAAGTGATGATGATAGTGAAGATCCTGAAAAATTAAAATCTAGACTTGAAGAATTAAAACGCGAAAGCGAAAAAATCGAAAACGATTTAAAGAAAACCTGGGAGCAAAAGCAAAAAGAAGCGGACGAGATTAAAAAACAGTTGGATAAAAAAGGCGATACCATCAAACGAAATTCAACAAAAAATGAAGCGACTGTTTCAGAGACCGTAAAAGCAATTGCTTTTGGATTTGATGCGATCAAACTATTGGTTTCTCGGTTTCAGTCTTAACCAATTATTCGTATAGAATATGGATAAACCCCTTATTTTTGCAGGCAATATAAAACACTGCTATGAAAAATACTCCGTTTACCCATAAGCACCTCGCACTTGGCGCAAAAATGGCTGAATTTGCTGGTTATAACATGCCTATTAGTTATTCAGGCATCAATGACGAGCATGCTGCCGTAAGAAACAATGCTGGTGTGTTTGATGTAAGTCATATGGGTGAGTTTATTTTAAAAGGAGAGGGTGCATTAGACCTTATCCAGCGTGTTACCTCTAACGATGCGTCGGTACTTACAAACGGTCAAGCGCAGTATAGTTGCCTTCCCAACGAAAATGGTGGTATTGTAGACGATTTGCTGGTGTATTGTGTAGAAGCCAACAAAGTATATATGTTGGTTGTAAACGCATCTAATATTGAAAAAGATTGGAACTGGATTGTTTCAAAAAATACAGCGGGCGTAGAAATGCACAACATTAGCGACAAAACTTGTTTGCTTGCTATTCA